>DASYSH010000394.1:0-4624 GCA_036003525.1 Gemmatimonadaceae bacterium
GAACCAACGCGCTCGCCACCGTCACGCTGACGATCAATGCGGACGTGGCGCAGACCGTGGTGATACTCGACAAAGTGGGCGGCGGCGTGACGCTCTCGCTGCTCGCGGGGAACTGAGCCGCACTCAGAATCCGGCGGCGGACTTCAGCGGCAGAACGGCGGGGCGAACCATGCCCCGCCGTTCTGCTGCGTGCGCCGCGCAATGCGTCAGCGCGCCGGCCGGATGTTTCGGTTCCGGCGAAAGACATTCGCCGGATCATAGAGTCGCTTGACGCGCGACAATCTGTCATAGTTCGCGCCGTACGTCGCCCTCACAGCGCCCTCTGATCCGTCCGACAAATAATTCACATACGTGCCGTGGCTCGGCTCGCGCCGAACCGAGTCCCAGCTCTCATCGACCCACTGCATGGATCGATCGGCTTGCCGCGGGTCGGACCAACTCGCACTGATGAACTGCGTGCACGACCCCATCCTTCGCTGGAGCGGCGATGATGCCGGGGCTGCGCGGCAAATCTCACCGTGCATGAAATGACCCATCCCGAGTTGCGCTCCCGGCGGGGCGACTTCGAGCAATCCAGCGATGCGATCGATTGCCGGATCCGTTAGCGCATCGAGCGTCGTTCCCCGCCAGTACGTATTCGGGCCGCCGCCGGGCGGCCGCGGCGGCATTCGATACAGGAACCGCGACCATGGCAGCGCCTCGATCGTGTCGGCGACTGGAACCGAAAAGCGGCGCAGCGGTTCGAGCGCCGTCATTCCCTGCTCCTCGGAACCACTCCAGCATGCCATCGCCCAGATTGTCGCCGGGCGTCCGGGATAAATCGTCAGCTCGACCGCGAGCGGATCGGGCGCCGCGTTCATGTAGTCGCGATAAAAACGGAGAAACGGCCGAATGTCGGATTGCTCGAACGCGACGACACCGCCGATCACGCGTTCGAGCGGGTGCAAACGCATCTCGAGTTCACTCGCCACGCCGAAGTTGCCGCCGCCCCCGCGTATCGCCCAGAAAAGATCGGCGTGCGATCTGTCACTGGCCGCGATGATCTCGCCGGACGCGGTGACCACTCGCGCCGAGATCAGATTGTCGCACGCTGCGCCATGTGTGCCGAGGAACCAGCCGATTCCGCCGCCGAGCGTGAGTCCGGTCACGCCAACGCTCGGATTGCATCCCAGCACCGGCGTGAGATTCGCGGGCAGCGCGGCGGATTTGAGTTCGGATGAGAGTGCCCCGGGCTGAACGTTTGCGTGTGCGCCGCTCGCATCGATTGCGATTTGCTTCATCGTCGAGAGGTCGATCACAAGCCCGCTCTCGACAGCGGACGCGCCGAGCAAATCGTGTCCGCCACCACGTACGGCGATCTCGAGCGCGTGCGCACGCGCGAACGCGATGGAGCTCACGACATCTTGCTCCACGGCGCACCGCACGATGACCGATGGGCGGAGGTCGGTGCGCGGATTGAACGCCCACACCCGACGCGCGCGCTCGTACGAGTCGTCAACGGGCGTGATCAGCGATCCCTTGATCTGCGCCCGCAGTTCATCAAAGTCGCGCACCCGAACGCCGAGCCGTTCAGCGGCTTCGAACGCATAGAGCGCACGGGCGCGCCACGCGAGCGCCGCGGCCGCGGTGAATCCGGACGTCACGAACGATCTGCGGGAGAGTCGGGTCACACGGTCTCCGACATGCATACAGCGCGAATGGTTTGACTCGCAAAGCGCGCGCGACGGTTCGGATGAACCGTCACCGCCTTTGAGGCATCGTCAGCTCCGCCCGCGCAGCAGCAGCGCGCGGAACCCCCAGAATCCGACCGTGATCATCCCGAACAGCGCGGCGCCCTGCAGGGAGCCGGGAACTTTGTCGAAGTCGACGAGCGGATCGCCGCCTAAGAACGTCGCCTTCGCAGGCGCCCCCGGGTCATAACGAATCTCGAGCCAGCTCCCCGGAGGATGACGCTGCATCCACGCGCGCAGTTCTTGCTGCGGGTAACGAATCACGAGGGACCAGTCATGCAGCGTATACACCCCGCCGTCGCGGCCGGCAGCGATCGATGACGAGCTGACCTGGCTCGTGACATCGTGCCCGCCAACCGGATACGCAACGTCGCAGTCCACCCAGTACGCATACGAGTCGCCGCGCCGGATCGTCGGCGTGTGCACGCGCAGATCGCAGCGGCGAATCGTCGCGTTTGTCGTCGGCCAGTTCGTCAGAATGTCATGACGCCGGCGCGTCTCGGTCACCGCTTGAACGGCGAGCGAAACGGCCGTGATCAGCGTGACGATGCCGAACAAGATCATGAATCCGGCGACAGTGTCGCGTGGGCTGCGGTTTCGGGCCATCTCAGTCAGCGCGCATCGCCAGCAGCGGGTCGACCATTGCCGCGCGCCGTGCCGGGATGTAACTCGCCACCAGCGCGATGATGATCAGACCGCCGCCCACCAGCGCAAACGTCACCGGATCGCCGCGCCCCACTTCGAACAGCCACGACTGAATGAATCTCGTCGCGAACATCGCGCCCGCGACTCCAATCGCGACGCCCACAATCGCCAGCGCCGCGCCTTCACGCAGGACGAGTCCGAGCACATCGCTCGAGCGCGCACCCAGCGCCATGCGGACGCCGATTTCCTGCCGCCGCTGCGCAACCGTGTACGACACCACCCCATAAATCCCGAGTGCCGCGAGTAGAAGAGCGGCCCCGCCGAACACCGCGAGCAGCATCGCGTTCAGCCTCGGCAGCGCCGTCGATTGATCGACGATGTCCTGCATCGATTGAATGTTGAACAACGGAATCCCCGGATCGATCGCGCGCACGGCTTCGCGAATCGTCGCGACAAGCGCCGCTTCGTCGCCGCGCCCGCGCACGACCACCGTCATCGTGTGGAAGAGTTTCATGAAACGCCGCATCGAGACGTACACCACCGGGCCCGCGACGATAGAAAGACTCGTCTGTCGCGTGTCGTTGACGACGCCCACCACCGGTTCGCCGATCGAGTCCCCACGAAACGCAATACGCTGGCCGACCGCGCCCTGGCCGGGCCAGAATGCTTTCGCGGCGGTTTCGCTCAGCACCATTTCGGGCGCGGACTCGTTCCACGCGATGTCGCGGCCGTCGAGCGTGCGCATTCCCATCGCGCGAAAGTATCCGGGCGTGACCATGCGGACCGTGCTCATGAGCGGCGACTCGGGCGGGCGCGGCGGCTGGCCGACCAACCGGATCGACGTAAACATTCCGCCGGTCACAAGCGGCGGAATGTCGGTGGCACCCGCGGCATCGATGCCCGCGCGTCCTTCGAGATCCGTGAGGAGTGTCCGGTAGAACACGGCCGCGCCGGAGTCCGGATAGCTCTTCCCGAGCGTGATCTCCGCGGTCACTGTTTTCTCAGGTCGAAATCCCGGATCGACTTTCAGCATGTGGCTGAGGCTCTGCGACACCAGCCCCGCGCACACGACCAGCACGAGCGCGAGCGACACTTCGGCAATGACCAGTGTCCGCCGAATACGATGCGATCGCGAGTCGCCGGTATTCGCCCGCCCGCCCGCGCGCAGCGTGTCGCTCAACCCCATCGCGGTGGAGCGCAGTGCGGGATACAAGCCGAAGCCAAGCGCGCACAACGCGCTGAGGACCAGAGAGAAAAGCACGACACGCGCGTCGAGTGCGATGTCATCAGCGCGCGCGATGACGCCGAACGGAAGCATCTTTCGCACCACGCGCAGCGCGATCGCCGCGATCGCGACGCCGAACGCTCCGCCCGAGAGCGCCAGAACGAGACTCTCCACGACAAACTGTGCGACAATGCGGGCGCGCGATGCGCCAAGAGCCATTCGCGACGCAACCTCCCGCGCGCGCGTGGCGCCCCGCACGAGCAGCAGGTTCGCGACATTCATGCACGCGATGAGCAGCAACAATCCCGACGCCGCGAGCAGAATGATCTGCGCCTCCTTCGCATTCTGCGAAATGTCGTCCGACAGCAGGAACACGCTCGACGTCCACCCCGCGATGTCGGGATGCTCCTTCGCCAGCTGCGCTTCGGTCGCATACAAATCGTCGCGCGCGCCCTGGAGCGTGACGCCGGATTTGAGCCGTCCGATTGCGCCGAACAGATGCTGCGCGTGCACCTCGTATTTCGGATAAATCGTCGGCTCGACCACGGCGAGAATATCGAGCGGCGCGCCGAGGAACGCCGGGCCGAGCAATTGCATCTCTTTCGGCAGCACTCCAATGACCGTGCGCAGGCGCCCGTTTACAGAGAACTGCTTGCCGATCACTCCCCGGTCACCGCCGAACTTTCGCTGCCAATATCCGTAGCTGATGATCAGCGAGTTGCTCGCCTCGCCGCGCTCATCGTCGGCGCCGAACCCTCTCCCGACCGCCACCGGCACGCCGAGCACGTCGAGGAAATTCCGCGAGACATTGAGACCGGAGACATTCTCCGGTCCATCGGCATCGATCAACGTGGTCGAGGCCAGGTTGTACAATGCAATACCGGCGAACGAATGCGTCCGCGTCTGCCAGTCGACGAAGTCCGGATACGAAACGCCGAAGCGCGGGACGGATTTGTCCGGGTTCGTCGCCCACAGCGACACAACGCGACTGCCGTCCGCGAACGGCAGCGGGCGCAGGATCACC
>DASYSH010000395.1:0-6496 GCA_036003525.1 Gemmatimonadaceae bacterium
CTGGAAACTCGATCATCTGCATGAGCGTCGTCACGACCGCGACCGGCTCGGCGTCGTGCAGGATGTGCCTGATCTCGCGTTCTTTGTAGAGCACGTTGATCGGCACGACGATCACTCCGAGCTTTACGCACGCGATCCAGAGATCGACGATCTCGATTCTGTTGACGAGATAAAACCCAAGGCGATCGCCGCGAGAAAGTCCGCGCGCGGCGAGCACGATGGCAAGACGGTTGCTGCGCGAGTCGAGTTCGCCGAACGTCAGCGACGCGGTTCGGCCGTCTTCCCTCGTGTACTCGACCGCCCGATGCTCGCGCCGGCCGATCAGTGATCCGGAATACAGGTCGATGAGCGACCCGCGTGGGTTCGTCATCTCAGCTCACCCGCGTCGCGCGGCCGCTCGTTGGCGGTTTTGGCCGCCAGTTTGAATCCGGAGGCTTGGTGCCGAAGAGCATGCCCACGACCGTCGCGCGCACGAGGTCAAGCGCGCGCCGCTCGCGCTGCTTCGCCGTGCGCTTGGTCGCCTTCGACCGCGGCGCGCCGTCGAGGGCGCCCGAAGTGACCAGCGACGCGAGGCCGTGCACTGTCGACCAGAATTGGGCGGCGGCGCGCTCAGCCTGTCCGCGCTTGACGAGTTCGTCGTCGATCGCCCGATCGGCGACGATGCGGAATCGTGCGAGGACATCGAGATGGCGCTGCTCCAGCGGCGATGGGCTCGCCGGCGAGGTCGCATACATGAAGCGAAACATGGACGGGCTGCGCATCGCGAACCGCACATACGCGACTCCGATGCCGATGAGCGAAAAAAACCCGTCGGCGTCACGCGCAAGTTCGGCGTCGAGCTCGCCGATGAGTGACGCAAACCCCTTTTCCGAGACCGCGACGACGAGCGAATCCTTGCTTTCAAAATGGTGGTACGCCGCCGCGTGCGTCACGCCGACCTTTCGCGAAACCTCGCGCAGCGAAACGCCGAGCGGACCGTGCTCCGGTTCGAGTTCCAGCGCCGCATTGATGAGCGCGTCGCGGAGATTTCCGTGATGATACGAACTGGCAGTCATGTGGGCGGGAAACTAACATGATTGAAGAGGACCGTGCCATCTCATCGAGGTTGCTCCATGCTTGCCCACGCCGCCACAATCTCCGACTGGATCACCGAACTCCGCCGCGAACTGCATCAGTATCCTGAACTGATGTACGAGGAGATCAAGACGAGCGCCGTTGTCCGGCGCACCCTCGACGAGCTCGGAATCAAATACCGCTATCCCGTCGCGAAGACGGGTGTTGTCGCGACGCTGGGCGACGGAAACGGCCCGTGCGTCGCGCTGCGCGCCGACATGGACGCGCTTCCGATCCACGAGCAGGTCGACGTGCCATTCCGCAGCAGAGTCGATGGCAAAATGCACGCGTGCGGCCACGACTGTCATACCTCGATGCTTCTCGGCGCCGCGCGGCTGCTGAAAGAGCGCGAATCGGAAATTCACGGGACGATCAAATTGTTTTTTCAGCCGGCCGAGGAGGGCGGTGCGGGCGGAGATCTGATGTGCAAGGAGGGCGCGCTTGTGAATCCGGACGTGCAGCGCGTGTTCGGAATTCATGTGTGGCCGTATCTGCCGACGGGTGCGATCGGATCGCGCACCGGCGTCTTTCTCGCGGCGGCCGGCGAAATCGAAATTACCGTCAACGGAAAAGGCGGGCACGCGGCGATGCCGCACACGACGTTCGACCCCGTTGCCACCGCGGCGAAAATCATCTGCGAACTGCAAACGATCGTATCGCGCGAGGTGGATCCCCTCGAGCCGGCGGTCATCACCATCGCGACTGTGCACGGCGGCGACGCGCACAACGTGATCCCGCAGTCGGTGAAGATGACCGGGACGATTCGCTCGCTCTCGATGGAGGGACTGCGGTTTCTGCAGGGCCGCGCGAAAGCGGTCGCGATGCAGGTTGCGGCGGCGAATCGCTGTGAGGCGGTCGTCGAATTCACCGGGCACGACTATCCTCCGGTTATCAACGACGAAGCCTGCTGGCACTCGGCTCGCGCGATGGCGGGCGAGATGCTCGGCATGAAATCGGTCATGGAACTCCCGCCCGTGATGGGCGGCGAAGATTTCGCGTTCTACACGCAGCACGTGCCCGGAGTATTCATCGTGCTCGGCGTCATGCAGGATGGAGGCGGCCCGGTATACGGTGTGCACCATCCGCTGTTCAGCGCGAATGAAAAAGCGCTGCCGGTGGGGGCAGCGCTGCATGCATCATACGCGCTGCGATCGCTCGATGAGCTACGGTGACCGGGGAGTAGGGAACTCGAATACGGAGATGACATTCACGACCGCGCCGGAGCCCGGAAGCTGCACGAGCGCGGTGCGCATGCGAATGGCGTCGAAGCCGATCAACGCTCCCGGATTCACATTCGGAAACGTCGCGAAGAGCGCCGCGGGCAGTGATGCGTGTCCGTCATCGACGAACTGGCAGTAGATCTGACTCGTCGTCGGGCCGACGACGTAGTTGATCGTGAAATTCAAAACCGAACCCGGCGCCGACGCCGGCGTCCAGTTGAGCGGCACATCCTGGCCGGACGGAGCGAAGCGCACAGTGTCCATCGTGAACGCTTCGGCCGTCATGAGCGAGACGGTCGCCGACGGAAATCCGGATGAACTGCCGGGGATTGTGAATGTCGCCATGTCTCCGGGCACGAACGGCACGGACGCCGCCGCGTGATATGCGACGGACTGCGGGCCGGGAGCCAGCAGCGTATCCGAATGGCCGGACAACTGCATTGTGGCGAATGCCCCGGCGCTGACGGGCGACGCGGCCGTCGGCAGCGTGTCGACGATGTTGACTAGTCCCGAGTTGTTGACGGACCGGACGTGGCACATATCGTCCGGAGTGCCGACGCTCGTGAAGATCACCTGCGAGTTGTCGACCGCGCGATAAAATAGAGCGATGGGAGCCGTGACGAATCCGCCGCCGCTCGACTGTGCATTCATCGAGATCGTGGCGATCGGCGGCGACAGCGGGACGGAGATGATCCTGTCGAGCGCATTGCACGCGGCGCTCGCGAGGAGCGCCGCGGACAATGCGAAAGCAGAACTCTTTTTCAAACCTTCACATGCCTAACGACGGCCTCGTCCGCGGCCGACCGGACCGCGGCCCACGAATCCGCGACCGCCGACGAAGCCGCGTCCGAATCCGATCGAGCCGTAAAAGAACGGCGAGTAACCATAGTAGTACGGATACGGATAGTAGCCGTACGGGTAGAAGTCATCGTAATAATACGGGCGCGGTGACGCGACGACGACTTCAGGCGCGACGTACTCTGTGTCGCCCGGCTGCACGGCCACGGCCGCATCCGGATCGATCGGTCTTACGTTCACGCCGTTGCCGTTATATGCGCCTCGCGCGGTGCCGCATGGACGATTGCCCTTGGGTTCCGACGCGACGACTTTGCCGCCGACCAGAAGTTCCATATTGCCGCTCTGCGCGGATGCGATCTCCGCCGACTGGCGCGCATTGAGATGCAGCGTTGACCTGTCGTCGCTGCCGGCGATTCCATATTCGACGACGACGGGGCTGCTGCCGTCATTACGGACGAGGAAGCGGTCGCCGCACGTGTATCCGAATGCGAGCTCGACCGATCTGCTCTGCGCCGCGAGCGGACTCGCAGCCGCGACGAGCGTCAGAGCGCCGAGTGAAATAAAACGAGATGTTTTCATTGTGATTCTCCAGAAAAATTATGGCAGCGCGACTGCAAGACCGACTCTGCCCGGCGCCGAGATGAAACGGACGCCGTGTGCCTGATTCCAACGTTGCACGTCGGTGCCCGCGGTGGCCACACCGTAGAGCCACGAGGTGATGCCGACGCCGAGGCCGATTGCCGCGGGAGTCCAGTCCGTGTGCGCACGGCAGCGATCGAAGCCGCTCGGATCGGGGAAACACCCGGACCCGCTGAACTGGTCGCTCTCATGGTGCACGTTCGCGTATCCGATGATCGGCGCGCCGATTGCGAGCAGCGTGATTGCGAGTCCTTTGCCCTGATTGCCCGCGTAATACTGTCCCGCGCCGGGGAATACGAACGAGAGCAGCGTGCCCATATTCGGATCTTTCGCGAAGACTGCATTCGATCTGTACCCGTACCGTGGCGCCATCGGCGGCGCGCTGCGCTGAGGCGCAAGGCGCCGTACCACCACTCCCGTATCGCGCGCCGCGGGAAGATGGCGGACGATCACGACGGTCGTGTCTTGTGCATGTGCAACAGAGGTCAGGAGCGCAAAGGCTGCGAGACCAAAAAAACGGCGCATAATGTTTGTGTTGCGATGGATGGGTGAGTGTGATGGTCGCGGCATCGCGGGTTTGCTCTATAGTACGGTTTGAATCCGCCAGAGTTCCCTCTGAAAACAAGACTTAACGCTGTCGATCATCTGGTTTTTTGTGCTCCGGCTCGGGCCGCTTCTCGGGCGCCTTTTGCGGCGGACGCGGATGCGTGGGTTCGGGATCCTTCGGAGGTCCCGCCGGTCTCCCCATTCGCAAATTCTGCATCTGCTGCGGCTCGAGCGGACGCCCCGGATGTTCTGAAATCGCCTTTTGTCTCGCGTCGAACGGCACCGCGGCGGCCGGCGCGGGGCGCCGCATGACCAGCGGACGCGCGACTTGCGTGACGGATGTCGTCGTCGGCGGACCTGCTCGGCGCTGTCCCGGTCCCGGCGGTCCGCCGATCGGCGGACCGTTGTTTGGAATCACCGCCATGCGTTCGACTGCCGCGTGCGGACGCGGCGCGACCGCGCCGCCGATCGCCGCCTCGCGGGTAGGAACGACTCCCGGATGCGGCGCGATGTGCGCGCTGGCGATGCGTTCGGGCGTCACGCGCACGACTTCGTGCGCGATCGGACGACCAGCCGCAAATGCCGCAGTCGGCACGACCGTCATCGCGATGTTCCGATGCGCGTAGTGAAAGTGATCGACGTCCTGCACGTGCACGAACAGGTTGATGTCCGTGACGCCGCGTACGTTGGAGTAGTTGACCGCGCGCAAATACCGGTCGTCGTGGTGATACCACGGAATGAACGGGTCGCGCGGTCCGAGAGGGAACCACGCCGACACTCCGATCCCGACACCGAATCCGCCGCCGTCGGCGAACGCGACGAGCGCGGGCGAATAGTACGGACGCCCGATGCGCGGGCCGGGCACCCAGCCCCAGCGGTTGCGCACGAATGCCCATCGCCCGTAGTGGAATGGCGCGAAGCCCCACGGTTCGTCCGCAATCCACACCCAGCCCCATGGCTCAACCCAGCCCCAGTGACCGTAGCGATACGGAACCCAGCCTGAAACCACGACAGTCGGATACCAAATCGGTCCATTGACCGCATCGTTGTCCCAGCGTCCGGCCGCATCGAGATCGTGAACGCCCGGGATATCGGGATTCACATACGCTTCAGAAGCGGACGCAGTGTTCGTGAGAATGCCGTCACGGTATGAGCTCCACGAATCAAAACCGTCGGGGCCGGGGCGCGGAACGTTCGCGATCTGCACACCGCCATTCGCGTCAGCCACGAGCCGAACCGTGCGGCCGCCTTCGACCGTCTGCGCACCTCCGGCGCCACTTACGTCGATCCGGCCGCGTTCCACCGTGACGACCGTGGACGTTCCAGCTGCATTCGTCTCGATGCGGTAATTGCCCGGCTCCAGAATTCCCACGGCGCCATTTGGCGTGTCGATCTCGATCGTGTCGGTTGGCGCCATTCGATACACGCTCAGGCGCATCGTGCCCGCGGGAATGCCGAGCTGGAGCAGGCCGTCGGTGATGTTCGTGACGGTGACATCGGTCGACGATCCGAAGCGCACCGCTGCAGTGCCGAGGTCGAGCTCGGCGCGTCCGCCGTCATCGGCGACGAGACGATCGCCGGTCGTGATGCTCGCGTTGGCTGTCGCCACGCCCCAATCCGCTGAACCTGCCGCCTGAAACGAAACGCCGCCCTGCAGTGAACTCAGTCGCGCAACGCGCGACGGCGGCTCATCGGAAGCAGCACCGCCCGCTGACGAATCGAGCGGCCGCACGACGACCATCGGATCCGCCGCCGCATTTGCGGCGGAATTTCCGCCGCATGCTTTGTTCCCCTTCGGCTCGGTCGCGACGACTTTGCCATTGACCCAGAGCTGCACTGCGTCGCCGGATGCTGACGCGATCTCGCGCGATTCCTTTGCGTTGAGATGCACGGTCGAACGGTCCTGGCTTCCGGTCGCTTTCCACTCGAGCGTGACCGGCTGATTGCCGTCGTTCTTGATGAGGAAGCGATCGCCGCATTCGTATCCGAAGGCGAGCTGGACCGCGGGCGACTGCGCGCCGAGCGCCGTTGCGGCCGAAAGGATCGAGCCGATCGAAAGAAGCGCGGCGACATAACCACGAGTGTGTTTTGTCATGGCGGAATCTACCCCTGGAATGGGAAATGGAGCCATCGCTTCCGTCGCGCCGTACAGAGCGCCATTCTTTACGGACTTCCTCTTT
>DASYSH010000396.1:0-8418 GCA_036003525.1 Gemmatimonadaceae bacterium
CCGGCCCGTTCGATACGCTGACGGCGCGCTGGATGATGATCGATGTCTAAGCTTGCCGGGCTCGTGCGCGCGATGCTCGTGTTCGCCGCGTTCGCGGTGACGCATGCGCGCGCGCTCGAAGCGCAGACGCTTGCGCAGATCGGAGCCCGGCTGATCTCGACGGACCGCGCGCTCGATGCCGCTCACGACACGCTGAACCGTCTCGTCGACGAGATGAAGAGGCGCGAGATGCCGCTCGACTCGCTGCACGTCGGCGCCGTGACCGTGAGACTCACCGCGAGCGATTTTTCATCGTCGACGATCGGCGCCACCGAACGCGCCATGGCCGAAGCGTGGGCGGACGCACAGCGCGCGCTGGGCGACGGTGCGGGGCGCGCAGCGTCGCATCAACCAATCGTGCTGCGCCGGCATCAGGTCGCGAACCGGCTGCAGCTGAACGAACTGAGCTTCGAATTGACGGACCGTCCCGGCGCGGGCCGCACGGTCACCGCTCCACTGAAAGCGTCCGCAGCGCACGCTGCGATCATCGATCTGCTCGGCGCGCTCGCCGCGATCGGAGAGCCCTCCGCGCTCGACGTCTATGCGGGTCCGTGGATTCCCGCCGCGCGGATCGACGCCGACCAATGGAGCGAGGTCGCGATCGATCTCGCGACGGCGCCATCGGCCGTGACGCGCGATTGCTATGCGGGCTCGGTGAAGCGCTGCGAATCAGCGCTCGGACTTTCCGCGGTGAAGGATCCAGTCACTGAATGGTATTCAGCGGAGGATTGGCGCGTGGCGGTCGACCGCGCCCCGATTCCGCCCAACGAAGCGCCGGAGCGGCGCGAGCGGCGCGAGCGGTGCATCGCCGGAAAAGCTCCGGAGATTTGCGAAGACTTCGTGCGCGAACACCCCGTGGCACGGCCACTGATCATCGACTCGCGGCGCGCGCTGATCGGCCTCGCCCTCGAACTCGGCGGCGCGAAAGCATACGATCGAATGATGAGCGCCCACGGCACGGCGCTGGAGATTCTGGCCGCCGCTTCGGGACATGACGCCGACGATCTCGTCGGCGTGTGGAGGCAGCGCGTGCTCGCGGCCACGCCGCCGCGCGTGGCGCCGATGCCGCGCGAAGTCACGACCATGCTGGCGTGGAGCGCGCTTTTCGCGGTCGTCGCATTCAGGAAACGCAAATGAAAATCAACTTCCGGCGCTGGACGGTGATCGCGGTTCTCGGCTGCCTCACGATCGGAACGGCGCTGCTGCCGGCCGACGGCAGCAAGCCGCTCGTCAGCTGGTTCGTCACGCCGCAGCGCGGCCGCGTGGAAAAATGGCAAACGCGGCTGTATGCGCGATCCAATCATGAGAGTTCGCTTCTGAGTGCATACGTCGCAACGCGTGACATCGAGATCGCGCGCGAACTCTTCGGTTCGTCCGCGGGCAAAGTGGGCGAGCCTGACGTTCGATTCGCCGCCGACGTTCCCGCCGCAATGCGCGTCAAGTTCATGCGGGCGCTCGGCGAAGAGCGGTCGGAACGTCCCGAGTGGAAAGGCAACGGAAAGGTCGGCGTCATCGTGCGCATCGATACGGCCACGCTCATCAACGGGCAAAAACTTGCGCGCCTGAACTCGAGAATGAGCGGCAGAACCACATCGCGCGCCATCGTGCCGAGCGCGGCGACCGGCGATCGCTGCGTCGTGATCGTGAAGTTGCCGACGGGCGCGGCGGGAGCCGCGTGGGGCCCGGCGATTCGCGGCATTCCAGCCGATGCTCCGCGTCCGCTGCTCGACGGGTGCGGCTTCTACGATGCATTCGGAACGCCTGGCGCTCAGATCGCCAATGATGTTTCGGACGACCGCTTCTTCTTTGCGAGAGGGTACGCCTGGACGACGGCGCCGCGCGATACGGCCAAGCATGCGCATTATTACGCGTTCCAGCAGTGGTATTTTGACGCGAGCGACATTCGCTGCCTTGCATTCGATGACCAGGCGTGCGTGGATCACTTTCGCGGAAAGCACGATGCGACATGGGACTATTGGTACGCCTCAACCGTGCCGCAACCCGCCGGCATTTCGCCCGAGCGACAGCTGTTTCGCGACCTTCCAGCGCCAAGCCAGCTGAACCGCATCGTGCTCGAAGTCGGTCCGCAACGGTTCTCGCGGATCTGGCAGTCACCGAAGCCTCTCGACCAGGCGTACTTCGACGAAACCGGCCGCACGCTCGGCCAGTTCGTTCGCGGCACGGAGACGCATGAATACGGGATCTACCATCCGGGACCTTGGACGTCGTGGCTCACGGTCACGCTGACCCTGCTCACGATCGCGATGCTGTTCGCGCTCGCGCTGCGATTCGGTGACCGCCCCCGAGTCGCTTAGAACTGAGACATCCCCACTCCCGTCGCGGCCGTCGTTCCATTACAGATTCTTGACGTCACAGCCGGCCCCAATTAGCGTTGTTCGGGCTTTGTTCGGCTGACGTCTTCTATCTCGCTGCGCTGCCGCAGCCACCAGCAATCTCCGGGGGATCGGGTGCACTCGAAGTTTCTCGCTCGCGCACCGCGACTGTCGTCATCTGTCGTCGCCATCGCGCTCGTGATCTCCGCCGCGTGCGGCGGCAAAGCTGCGCCGCCGCGCGCATTTCCGCCGGCCGATGTCGGCATCGTCACGGTGCAGCCACAGACGCTGCCGCAATCATATGACATGGTCGGACAGGTCGAGCCTTCGCGCCGCACGGAAGTTCGCGCGCGCGTCGAAGGCGTCGTCCTCGAGCGCCCGTTTACCGAGGGCGCCGCGGTCACGCCGGGACAGGTTCTGTATCGTCTCGATCGCGTAAAAACCGAAGCCGCATACGCGAGCGCGAACGCGCACTACATCAACGCCAAGAGCACGCTCGGCCGCCTCGAACCGCTGCTCGCGAAGCACGCCGTGGCGCAGCAGGACGTCGACAATGCGCGCGCGGAGCTCGACGCCGCGAAAGCCGCGCTCGATCAGGCGAAGAAGGATCTCGACGATTCCGTCGTGCGCGCCGAGGTGGCGGGACGCGTCGGCCGCGCGCGCTTCGAAGTCGGCGCGCGTGTGACGGGCCCCGCGGATTTGCTCACGACGATCGACGATCTCAATCCCGCCTACGTTGTGTTCCGTCCGTCGTCGGCGCAGGTGCTCGCGTGGAAAGCGGATCCCCGTTCTGCCCCGCTCCTCGAGCCGGGCGGCAAACTCGCGGTGCATGTCGTGCTCGCGAGCGGCGACACGCTCCCGCGCACGGGTCGTCTCACGTTCGTGTCGCCGTCGCTCGATTCGGCGACGGGCACGCAGGAGTTCCGCGCGACATTCGAAAATCATGATCGCGTGCTGCTTCCGGGCCAGTTCGTCAACGTTCGTCTTTCCGGATTCTCCCGCGCGAACGCGCTCGCGGTGCCGCAGCGCGCGATTCAGCAGGGGCTCGGCCGCCAGTTCGTCTATGTGGTGGCGGCGGGTGACACGGTCGTCGCGCGCGACGTGAAAACGGGACCCTGGAGCGGCTCACTCTGGATCGTCGACAGCGGACTCACCGCCGGCGATCGCGTGATCGTAGACGGAATTCAGAAAGCCGCACCGGGGCGAGTGGTGAAGCCGGCGCCAATTCAAGCGACCGACTCGGGCACAAAGGCACCGGGGATTCATAAGTGACCGAACCGAAGACGGGAACGTCGACCGAAGACCGAAGACCGCAGTCCGAAACTTCCACCGACGACGCGAAGTACTTCTTCATCCGACGCCCCGTTATGGCGGCGGTGATTTCGATCGTCATCGTGCTGCTTGGATCGTTCGCGATCAAGCTCCTCCCGATCGCGCGCTATCCTCAAATCACGCCTCCGGCTGTAACAATTTCCGCGGTCTTCCCCGGCGCGTCGGCGGAAGACGCGTCGCAAGCCGTTGCCGCGCCGATCGAGGAACAACTCGCCAGCCTTCAGGGCATGCTCTATTTCGCGTCCACGAGCGCGAGCGATGGGAGCACGACCATCTCGGTCACGTTCGACGTCACGCGCGACCAGGATCTCGCCGCCGTCGACGTGCAAAACGCGGTGAAACTCGCCGAGCCGCAGCTCCCCGCGGCCGTGCGCAACAACGGCATCACGATCATCAAGGCCAACACCGATATTCTTGGCGTGGTCGCGCTGATGTCGAACGATCCGCGCTACGACGCGACATATCTCTCGAACTACCTCAAGCTCAACGTCGTCGACGAGCTGAAGCGCGTGCCCGGCATGGGCGACGTGACGCCGTTCCCGAATCTCGATTTCTCGATGCTGCTCCAGCTGAATCCGGAAAAAATGGCGCAGCTCGGCGTTACCGTAAGCGACGTCACCTCCGCGGTGCAGGAACAGAATGCCACCAACCCGGCGGGACGCATCGGACGCGAACCATCGCCGGCGGGCACCCAGCTCACGCTTCCGATCACCACCCTCGGCCGGCTCGAAACCGTCGACCAATTCAAGGACATCATCGTGCATGCGAGTCCGAGCGGCGGACTCGTGCGCATTCGCGATATCGGCGACGTGGTGCTCGGCGCGCAGAGCTATGATCTCGAAGGACGGCTCAACGGCACGCCGTCCGCGCTCAGCCTGCTCTACACGCGTCCGGGCGCCAACGCGCTCGCCGTGAAGGACGCCGTGAAGGCGCGGATGGACGAGCTGCAAAAGACGTTCCCGAAAGGCATCACCTACGCGATCCCGTTTGACACCACGCCGTTCGTCACCGCGTCGATCAAGGAAGTGCTCGTCACGCTCGCCGAAGCGATGCTGCTGGTGACGCTCGTCGTGTTTCTCTTTTTGCAGAGCTGGCGCGCGACGATGATCCCGATGCTCGCTGTGCCGGTCAGCGTCATCGGAACGTTCCTCGGTTTGTATATCCTGCACATGTCCATCAACGTCCTCACGTTGTTCGGACTCGTGCTCGCGATCGGCATCGTCGTCGATGACGCCATCGTCGTGATCGAAAACGTCGAGCGCATCATGGCCGCCGAGAAGATTCCAGCGCGGCTCGCGGCGGACAAGGCGATCCGTCAGGTGGCGAGCGCGCTCGTCGCGATCGTGCTCGTGCTGTGCGCCGTGTTCGTGCCGGTGGCGTTCATTGGCGGCGTCAAAGGCGAACTGTTCAAACAGTTCGCGGTGACGATCGTGATCGCCGTGCTGCTGTCCGGAATGGTCGCGCTGACGCTCACGCCGGCGCTGTGCGGATTGCTGCTGAAGGAATCGTCGACCGAGGCGAACAAGACGGGGTTTTTCGGCTGGTTCAACAGAACGTTCCAGCGCGCCACCGGCCGGTACGTGAAATCCGTTGACGGAGTGCTGCGCCGCCCGAACGTCTGGGTCGCGGTCTTTCTCGTCGTCGTCGCGCTCGCCGGATTGCTCTGGGTTCGCACGCCGACCGCGTTCATTCCGACCGAAGACAAAGGCTACATGGCGCTCGCGGTGCAGCTCCCAGATGCCGCCAGTCTCCAGCGCACGAAGGCTGTCGTGCAGAGTGTCGAGAAGATGCTGCGCGATGAGCCTGCTGTCGTCAACATCGTCGCATTGGTCGGCCTCGACATTCTCAGCGGCCGCTCGGCGGCGACGAACGGCGCGACGATTTTCGTGAATCTCAAGCCTTGGGACGACCGTCCTGCGAAAGATCAGCTCGATGCGATCGCGGGTCGCGTCAACGGAAAACTGTTCGCGATGCGCGATGCGACGGCGTTCGCGTTCAATCTTCCGGAAGTTCCCGGACTCGGCGCCACCGCCGGCGTCGAAATCAATCTTCAGAACCGCGGCGGGATGAACATTCGCGATTTTGCGCAGCGTGTTCAGGATTTCCGGACGGCAACCGCGCAGCTGCCCGCGTCGGGCGGTCTCAACTCGAGCTTCCGCGCGAGTGTGCCGCAGGTCTACGTGACGGTGAATCGCGAGAGTGCCAAGTCGCGCGGCGTGAACCTCGCCGATCTGTTCGGCACGATGCAGACATTTCTCTCGGACCTGTACATCAACGATTTCAACCTGTACGGCAAGACATACCGCGTGCAGGCTGAAGCGGCGCAGCCGTTCCGGCAGAAGCCCGAGGACATCGGCCGTCTGTACGTGCGCGGAAACGGCGGCGCGATGATCCCGCTTTCGGCCCTCACGACCCAGACTTACCGCAGCGCGCCGACGGTCCTCCAGCGCTTCAATGGATTCACTTCGGCGCAATTCACCGGCGCGCCGAAGCCGGGGCGCAGCTCGGGCGAACTGCTCAACGAAGTCGATTCGCTCGTGCAGGGACAGTTCGCGTCTTCGGGAATCGGCGTGTCCTACTCCGGCCAGTCGTATCAGGAGCGGGTTTCGAGCGGCGACGCAGCTCTCGTGTTCGTGCTCGGCCTCCTCATCGTGTTTCTCGTGCTCGCCGCGCAATACGAGAGCTGGTCCGTGCCCTTCGCGGTGCTCCTCGGCGTTCCATTCGGCGTGCTCGGCGCGCTGCTCGGCATTTGGCTGCGCGGACAGCCCAACGACGTCTACTTCCAGGTCGGCATGATCGCCGTCGTCGGCCTCGCGGCGAAGAACGCGATTCTGATCGTCGAGTTCGCGAACGAATTGCGCATGCAGGGAATGGGGATTCACGAGGCCGCCGTGGAGGCGGCGCGCGAACGACTGCGCCCGATTCTCATGACGTCGTTCGCCTTCATTCTCGGCGTGCTGCCGCTGATGCTCGCGAGCGGCGCGGGCGCGGCGAGCAGACACTCGATCGGCACCGGCGTGTTCGCGGGCATGCTGTTCGCGACGAGCATTGGAATCTTCTTCATCCCGCTTTTCTTCCAGATCATTCGCGGACTCGCGGATCGCGGGAACGCGCGCATGGCATCGACGCCCGCGGCGCCGGCAGCGGTGAAATCATGACGGCGCGCCGCGCAGTGACGGTTTTGGTCTGCACCGCGCTTGCCGCGTGTGCGCAGGGCCCGTCGTATCACACGACGCCGGCCGTCGCGCCGAATGTCCTGATTCACGCGACCACGTCGTATCCGGATTCGAATCGCGCGTTCTTCGATTCGCTCGCGAGTGCCCGCGCGCGCGACAGCATGACGATCGCGCATCCGCCGGCCGCCGAGCGCGCGCTGCGGTTCGACACGCTCGCCGGTGTGGCATGGCTCGACATCCTGCACGACACGACGCTCGAGCGTCTCGTGAAGGTCGCTGTCGCGCAGAATCGCACGATGCAGTCCGCTGTCGCCCGCATTCGCGAGTACCGCGCCGAGGCGGCGAGTGCCGCGACACTGTACCTGCCGAACGTTTCGATCAACGGCAGCGAGAGCACGAATCAGGTCGCGTTCGGATCGCAGGTGCTGAGCTACCGCGCGGCGCGACTCACCGGTGACATGGCGTGGGAGCTGGATTTCTGGGGCAAATTCCGCCGCGGCGCCGAAGCGGCGAACGCGGATGCGGCGTCGCAGGACGCCGCCGAGCGCGCGGTTCTGCTTTCACTTGTGAGCGACGTCGCGACGGGCTACTTGCAGCTCCTCGAACTCGATCAGGAGCGCGTGATCGCGCAGCGCACGCTCACATCGCGACGCGCGACGCTCGACCTCGCGCGCCAGCGATACAGCAGCGGCGTGATCAGCGAACTCGACGTGCGCCAGTTCGAGGCGCAGGTCGCCGCGCCCGCGGTGACGATGGCGCAGGTCGAGCACCAGATCGCGATCACCGAACACAACCTCAGCGTGTTGCTCGGCCAGGCGCCGACGAGCATCGAGAGGCACGGGTCACTCGCGGCCGCGGTGAGCGCATTGCGCGTGCCGGATACGCTCAGCGCATCGCTGCTCGCGCGCCGTCCGGATGTGCAGCAGGCCGAGCGCGCGTTTGCGGCCGCGACCGCCCGAATCGGCGCGACGATGGCATCGAACCTTCCGGCGATTTCGATCGTCGGGTCCTATGGAAGTCAGGCGGGAGCGCCGTCGTCGCTGTTCACGCCGGGCACCGCGGTGTACCAGCTCTCCGCGGGATTTTCATTCCCGCTCGCGTCGTTCACGCGGGGCCATGATGAAACCGCCGCCGCGCGCGCGCGCGCCGACCAGGCCAGGGCGGCATATGAGAACTCGGCGCTGAGCGCGCTGCGTGACGCGAACGACGCGCTCGTCGGAGTGCGCACGTCGCGCGACCAGATGGCGGCGCAGGCGACGCAGGCTGATGCGCTGCGTCACGCGCTCGAACTCGCCGAGCTGCGCTACTCGTCCGGCATCGCGAGCTATCTCGACGTTCTGGATGCGCAGCGCAATCTGTTCGCGGCGGAACTCGCGCTGAGCCAAGCCCAGCTGCAGCAGCTTACGTCAGCCGTACAGCTGTACAAGGCCTTGGGCGGCAACTGGAAATTCTAGGCAGTTGTTAGAACAGAAAACCGGAAGCGGAGAGCTCTCACCGACGTCAGGAAGACACAACACAGGCAGCTCAGAGCGATTGCT
>DASYSH010000397.1:0-10309 GCA_036003525.1 Gemmatimonadaceae bacterium
AGACGATGGGCTCGCCGCGCACGTTGAAGCTGGTGTTCACAAGCACGGGACAGCCCGTGGCATCCTTGAATTTCGACAGCAGCGCGTGGTATCGCGGATTCGTCTCCCGATGCACGGTTTGCACGCGCGCCGAGTAATCGACATGCGTCGCAGCGGGAATTTCAGAGCGCGGCACGTTGAGCTTCTCGATCCCGAACAGCGCCTGCTCATCGTCGGTCATCATTCTGCGCCTGACCCCGACGACATCCGCGGTGATCAGCATATGCGGACTGTCCGCGTCGAGCTCGAACCAGCCGGCGACGTCCTCGCGGAGCACGGACGGCGCGAACGGCCGGAACGATTCCCGGAACTTCACTTTGAGATTGAGCAGCGATTGCATCTGCGGCGATCGCGCGTCGCCGAGGATCGATCGCGCGCCGAGCGCGCGCGGGCCGAATTCCATGCGACCCTGGAACCAGCCGAGAACCTTTCCGCCGGCAAGCAGCGTTACAGACTGTTCGAGCAGCGCTTCTTCGGTGACGGTGTCGAACACGGCTCCCGCGGCCATCAGCCGCCGCTCGATGTCCGCCTGCGGAAATTCGGGGCCAAGATACGCGCCGCTCATGCCGTCGCCGGAGCGCGGCGTGCGCGGCGCGTTCAGGTGCAGATGCGAAACGGCGAGTGCGGCGCCGAGCGCGCCGCCGGCGTCGCCTGACGCGGGCTGGATCCAAAGACGCTTGACCGCGCCGTCGCGAAGCACCTTGCCGTTTGCGACACAGTTGAGCGCGACGCCGCCGGCGAGGCAGAGATCGCCGCAGCCCGTCTCGCGCACCGTGGATCGCGCGAGGCGCACGACGACTTCGTCGGTCACCGCCTGGATTGACGCCGCGAGATCCATTTCGCGCTGCGTGAGCAACTGCTCGGGTTCTCGCGGCGGACCTTCGAACAGCGCGTCGAACCGGCTGCCGGTCATGGTGAGGCCCGTGGCGTAGTCGAAGTATTCCATGTTCAGGTGGAACGTGCCGTCTTCGCGCAAATCCATGAGATCGTCGAGGATGCGCTGCGCATAGATCGGCCGGCCGTACGGGGCGAGCCCCATCACCTTGTACTCGCCCGAGTTGACCTTGAAGCCCGTGTAATAGGTGAACGCGGAGTACAGCAGGCCGATCGAGTGCGGAAAGCGAATCTCCTTGCGCATTTCGAGCGCGCTGCCGTCGCCGATCGCGAGCGATGTCGTCGCCCATTCGCCGACGCCATCCATCGTGAGCACCGTCGCGCGCGCGAACGGCGATGGAAAGAACGCGCTCGCCGCATGACTCAGGTGGTGTTCGCTGAACAGCAGCTTCGCGTCGTCACCAAACTCCGCGTCGATCTCGCGCAGCTGGCGCAGCAGCTGCGTCTTGAGAAAGAGTTTCTCGCGCAGCCAGACCGGGAGCGCGACTCGAAAGGACTCAAAGCCCCGCGGCGCGAACGTGAGATAGGTCTCGAGGAGCCGCTCGAACTTCACGAATGGCTTCTCGTAGAAAACGACATGATCGACGCTGCGCAGCGTTCCGCCGATTTGCGCGAGGCAGGCTTCTATGCTGCGCCGCGGGAATCCCGCGTCGTGGCGCACGCGCGTGAATCGCTCTTCCTGTGCCGCGGCGAGGACGTCGCCATCGCGGACGAGCGCGGCGGCGCTGTCGTGGTAGTACGCCGAAATTCCGAGGACGAGCATCAAGTCCTCGCGATCAAAACAGCGTATAAATGAAGGGTGCGAGCACCGATCCCTGCGCGAAGACGAGCAGGCCGCCGATCAGCAGCAGGGCGACGACCACCGGCACGAGCCAGTATTTTTTGCGCGCGCGCAGGAACTGCCAGAGCTCGCGGATGATCGACATGGGCTCGCGCCTAGAACTGTCGCGTGAAGTGGTCGCTCGCGAGCGGCTCGCGCGCGACCCAGTAGCTCTCTTCTTCACCTGCGGATTTGAGCCGCAACGGGTCGTTGCCGGCGCGCCGCATCAAGAACGCGACCGGCCAGATCACGCCGAAAAACAGCAGCGCCAATATCACGGGCCCGACTACCCGGTTCAGCAGTTTGCCGAGCGCCATCCACATGCGATTGAACGGCGCAAGCAGCTCCGGCCGCGTCAGCGCAACGACGATGAGTGTAAGCGCGATGCCGGTCAGCGAGGCCCACAAAGCGCCGGCTCTCGCCCGAAACCGAAACGCGAGCAGAAAAAGCAACGCGCTCATCACGAAGCCGAACGTCCGCGAGGACGAGGCTTTCGCGGCATCGTGCTCGCGGTAGGTTTCGTGGAAGTTGGTCAGGAGCTGTTCGTCACGGAGAGGACAGGGTGGTATCTTCGCTTCCTGCGACTACCCGCGCAACAACGAGGTTTTTTTAATGTGACCCGGCGCACCATACGACGGATCGCGGCGTTCTCGATCGGCGGTGCCGCGCTTGCATGCGTGGTCATCACGTCGGTTCCGTCGCCGTTCGTGCTGCTCGCCGGCGCTGGTGCAATTCTGTGCGCGGTCGTCGCCTGGAAGGGCGGGCGCGGCTGGCTCCGCGTCGTGAGCGTGAACGCGTGCCTCGTGCTGCTGCTCTTCGGCGCGATCGAAGCGGCGTTCGGCATGCTGCTCACGCGCCGCAACCGCTCGTTCCCCGAATATCCGCCGCAATACTTCCAGCCGGACGACGAACTCGGCGGCGCCCCGCAAAAAGGAGCCGCTGCGCACGTGACGAAACGCGCGGGTTCCGCCGTCGTGTATGACGTGAACTACACGATCGGCGCGAACGGTCTGCGCGTGTCACCGCCCGATCACGGCACTGATGCAAAGGCGTGCGCGCTTTTTTTTGGCGACTCGTTCATGTTCGGCGAAGGACTTGCCGACGATCAGACGATCCCGTGGCGCGTGGGGGCGCTCACGAACGGCGATGTGCGCGCGTTCAATTTTGGATTTCATGGTTTCGGCGCGCAGCAGATGCTCGCCGCGCTGCAAGGCGATCGCGTCGCAAAGGCTGCCGACTGTCGGCCGACGCACATCATATATGAAGCGATCCCCGATCACGTCGCGCGCTCGGCGGGCTATTACAGCTTCATGCGGCATGGACCGCGCTACGAACTGGAACCGAATGCCGTGCGTCCCGATTCGGTTTCATTGCGCGGACATTTCGACGACGCCGAGAACAATCGTTCGGCCATCGGCGCCGTGATCGCAAACGCGATGGCGAAGTCGTGGGTCTACCGCTGGCTCACGTCGCTCAGTCCTCAGCCGGACGAGGACGATCTCAGGCGTTACGTCGCGATCGTCACGTCCGCGGCGCGCGTCGCCGCCACGCGATATCCCGGGGTTCGATTCGACGTGCTCTACTGGGACATCCACGGCGAATCGCCGATGGATGAAAAAGTTCTGCCTGCGCTGCGCGCCGCGGGTCTGAATGTGTTCGACGCCGAGCAGATTCTCCCCGGATTTCGGGAGAATCCGTCGTCGTTCGCGTTATCGCCGTACGATGCGCATCCGGGCGCGCGCGCCGATGATCTATTGGCGCGGTATATCGTGCAGCAATGGTTTCATCGCGGCGGCGGCGCGACCACCGGAAGAATCGGCGTCGTGCCGCGCGGCTTCCGAATCGTCACGTTTGCGAACAGCAGCGACGGAACCTGATACAGGACCGGGCCGCCGACTCCGCCGCCGGTCAGAATGTTTCCTCCTCCGGAAAAGTTGACGTCCTGAACGCTGCGCGTGCGCGACGCCGCGGCGATTTCCTTGAAGCTTGCCGCCGTCAGCCCGAATATTTCCGCGCCGCGCATAGGCTCTTCGTGTCCGTCGGGAAACAGTTTTGCCACGCGCATCGCGCGCGCGACCGGCCCGTTTGCGGCGCGTCCCTGCGCCTGTGCCATGAAAAACTCCTGCGGGTCCTCGCCGGCCGCGGGGCCCGACGTGCCGGCGAGCGCGCGGACGATTACCGCGTACGGATGTCCCTGTGCCGCGGCGAGCGCCTGGAGTTTGCTCCGAATGTCCGCGTCCGACACCGTGGTATCCGCCGTCACGATCAGATTCATCGGACGCACGCCAAAGCCAAAATGATTTCCGGTGCTGTGCTCGACCCCCGCGATCGGCGCGCGGTCGGTCAGCAGCGTCTTCAGCACTCCATGATCGACCAGCGTCGTCGGATGCGTGGTCACGCCTTGATCGTCCACACGGTAGTGCTCTGCGATATGGCCGTCAATCGCCGCTATGGTCGGATCGTCAACGACACTGATCCACCGCGGGAGCACCGGCGATCCGATCAAATCCTCCCAGTCGTTTCCCGGTGCGTTCGCCGAGAGCGAGGCGAACATCGCGCCGGTCACGGGCCGGTGAGTGCCGATGAGTTTGACGGCGACGACCGTGTTGAACAGTTCCGCAGCCGCAGCGCCCTCGAACAGCACGGGTCCGTCGTATGCGTCCGCGAGCGGAACGTGCCGCTGCTGCGTCAGTCTGCCCGCGAGGTCGCGCACGCCTTTCATCAATGAATCGCGGCCCGGAAGCTCGGCGAAGGTGAGCGCCTGCGCGCCGTACGCCATCGAGATTCCGGTGCCGTCGAGCGCCTGCGTCGAGGCGGACGCGCCGACCGTCGCATGCGTGCGCGATCGCGTGAACGACGTGCCTTCGCTGTTGACATACAGCTCGCGCGACCACGATTCCGACACGCCGACGGTCGAGTTGTAAATCTCCGGCGACTGGCGGAACGTCGCTGAAAGATCACGCGCGAGCGTTTCCAGTGTGCGGTAATCCGTCAGTGCGGCGGCGGGCACTTCATCGGTCGTGTTCGTCACCACCTCGCGGCTGAAATCGGCGATGGTGTCGCCGCGCGAGCGCCCGGCGAGCGCGGCCTTCTTCTGCGACAGCGCTTCGAGCGCCTGCTTGTACGCGCGGTCGGTCGACAGCCAAAGCTGGCGGCGAATTTCCTGGTAATCATCGTCGAGCGGCAGACCGCCGAACCCGACGAACGCCTGCGGCATGAAGCCGGCGCCGAAATAGTTCGTGTTGTCGAACGCGTAGTCGCCGACACGCACCTCCACCTGCATCAGCCGGTTGCCGCTGCCGGTGCTCGTGCCGACGAGACTGCCGAGCCGGCCGGTGGCGCCGCGCGCGCGGCCCTCGGTTACGCGGTACTCGATGAAATACGGCTTCGCGAGCGTGTCGAGTCTCAGCTGCTGGACGGAGCGGGCGAGTTCGTCGCGCATTGCGCGCATGACCACGTCGTTCGCGGGCGCCGCGCTGTTCCCGCGCTGCGCGCCGGCGGTATGCGCCGCGCCAATGAGCAGGTACACGGCGAGCGTCGCGCGCGCCGCGCGTCGCGCCATTCGCGCGTTCATCGCGCACCTCCGTGACTCGGCGTCGGCCGGACGGGCTGTGCGAGCGGTGCCGGAAGAATCGGCGGGCGCTCCTGTGATTTCATTTTCTTCTGCACTTCGATTTGCGAGATGAGCAGCGCCGGGGACGAAGCCGACACCGGCACCGCGCCGGATTCGGCGCCGCAAATGCCGTTGAACGTGGCGACCTCGTCATCGGCCGCGGCGATCTTGCTGAATGTGGTGAGTGGCGTGCCGATCAGGTCCACGCCACGCACGAGTTCCTGTCGTCCATCCGGAAAGACGCGATAGACCATGATCGGCAGCACGTTGAAGGCGTTGGGAATGAAGCGCTGCGTGATCGTGAAGCCGCCTTCGATGTCTTCGAAGATGAGGCCAAACGGTTTGTTGTCGCGCTTGATCTGCTCGATCAGCATCTTCTTGAGCTCGTCGTGCGAAACAGGATGCGCGACCTGCACGATGAGATTCGACTGGCGCGCGACCGGCGCGAGTCCGGCCTGCGCGCGGCCGTGACCGTTCGACGCGGGAATGCCCTCGATGGGCACGCGCGACATCAGGAAACTCTTGAGCACGCCGTTCTGCACGACGGTCAGCGGGTGGGCGGCGACTCCCTCGTTGTCGAACCGGTACGATCCCATGAGCTCGACCGCGCCGAGCTTTCGAATGGTCGGGTCGAATGTGACCGAGAAGTTGTCGGGGAGGATCTGCTGGTTGATCCGTTTCTTGAACGTCTGCGCTTCGTCTTCGTTTTTCTGGCGCTGGCCTTCGACGCGGTGTCCGAAGACTTCATGGAAGAACACGGCTGCCGCGCGACCCGAGAGAATCGCGGGCCCGGTGTACGGATCCACGACCGGTGCGACGCGAAGCGCGTGGAGATCCCTGATCATACGATCGACGGCGTCGAGGACGATCTTGTCGGTCGGAAGGCCGGCGGCCGTCGTCGCGAAAAACGTTTCGTAACGCGGCAGTTCCATCCCGTCCGCCGCTTTCGAATGCGCCACGAGAACGAGGCGATACGTGGGTTCGGAAATCTGAACCTGTGTGCCTTCGCTGTTCACGTACCAGCGCGTCTCGACCTTTGCTTCGAGACTCGCGTTCGCATCATAGATGTCGCCGTATTTGGCGAACGGCGCCGTGTACGAGCGGAGCCGCTTCTCCCAAACGGCGCGGTCGAGCTGGAAGGGCACGACCGGCTCGGAGAACGATGTGACGGGCGCGGCGGAGTAATCACCCGAGCTGTCCTCGGCGGCGATGGCGACGCGCGCATTGGTGCGCGCGCTTGCAAGCTGCTGCACCGCGGACTTGTAGCGACGGTCGGTTTGAAACCAGAGCACGTTTCGAATCGCTTCGGGATCATCGTCGACCGGAATTGGCGCGGTGGCGGAGAAGCGATCCATCATGGCGTCGGCGCGCGCAAAGTTACCGCGCACCGTGTGCGTATTGTCGAACGCGTAGCTGCCGACGCGCAGCGTGACGCCGAGCTGGCGGCGGTGGCTCTCGCTGCTTTGGTGAAGCGCGCCGAATTCCGCGGCAACAATGGCGGAGCGCATATCGGTGACTTCGTAGCTGAGGAAGTACGGCGGCGTCGGCTGCGTCTTGAGCGCGGCGAAATTGCGCGCGAGTTCATCGCTCATGGCCCTCAGCGCGGGCGCCGGTGCCGATTGCGCGCGCGACACGCCCGCGCCGGCCGCGAGTGTAATGATTGCAAGCGCGGGCTGCAGCGCCTTCCCGATTCGTTTCAAATTGGTCATGCTAACCCCTATGGGAGTTCTCCGGCCCGCGAATAATTCACGGTCGATCAAACGGTGAGGTTTCACGCGCAGTGTCGCAAGTAGCCGGACGCTTTCGCGCCATGCGCGGCGCGACCGCGCTAGCATTCAAACATGACGGAGGCCTCCTGCCCGTGAACGTTCGCATTACCGTTGGCTCGCTCAAGTTCATCGGCCGGCTCGAGGAAACGCTGGCTCCGAACTCGTGCGCCGCATTCCGAGCGCGCCTGCCATTCGTCAACAAACTGATTCAAGCCCGCTGGAGCGGCGAAGCCGCATGGATTCCGCTCGGCGACTTTGATTTCGGCGTGGCCATCGAGAACGCGACGCACAGTCCGCCAGCGGGACAGTTGCTCCTATATCCGGGCGGAGTGAGCGAAACCGAAATTCTCTTTCCATACGGCGAGTGCCGCTTCGCCAGCAAGCACGGTCCGCTGGTGGGAAGTCATTTCATCACGATCGTCGAGGGCGCGGAACAGCTCAGTATGCTCGGTGAATTCGTGCTGAGACATGGCGCGCAGGCGATCTCGTTCGAGCAGGAATAGCTGGCCAGATTAGCGAGAGCTAACAGCGCGTTAATCGGCAGCTAACGCAGTCGTAACCGTAGTTCACAACATCGTCCCGTAGAGTGTGCAAGGAATCGGCGCATGCGCGTCTCCACTTGCGCAATCAAACTCTTCACGGGGGAACCGGCGATGTTCACGACCTTGCTCGAATCCAAACCGAAAGCGCAGCGTTCGATCGGCGGCTCGATCGTCAGCATGGCGGCGCACGCGTTCGCCATCGTGCTCGCGATTCAGGCGACGCTCAACGCCGGGCAAAAACGGGAAGATCGCGCCACGGAAGTTCAGTACACGGAGATCAAGCCCGACGCACCGCCGCCGCGGAAGATCGAACAGGTCCAGATCGCGCCCGCTGCGAAAGGATTTCAAACACTGACCGCGCCAGTGAACATCCCCGATGTCCTTCCGCAAATCGATTTTTCGCGCAAGGAAACGGACGCGCGCGACTGGACCGGGATTGGCGCGCCCGGCGGTGCTCACAACGGAGTCACGGATGCTCCGCCCGTCGAGAATCAGGTCTACTTCGAATATCAAGTCGAGAAACCAGTCGTCGCGCTGTCGAACTCCGCGACGCCCCGCTATCCGGAGGTATTGAAAGCCGCGGGTGTGGAAGGTGAGGTCGTCGCCACGTTTGTCGTCGATACAACCGGCCGTGCGGACGCCGCGACGTTCAAAATTCTGAAGTCACCGAGCGAATTGTTCAGCGCGGCGGTGCGCGCCGCGCTGCCGAACATGCGCTTCCTTCCCGCCGAGGCAGCGGGAAAGAAGGTGAAGCAGCAGGTGCAGCAGTCGTTCGTGTTCGCGATCGTCAAATAGCATCGCGAAGAGAACCGGTCTACGGCATCTTCTTCAGCACGAGCGCCAGCTTTACGCCGCCCTGTGTCCAGTCACCGGCAAGCTCGCCGTTGTCGCCGAGCGTGCCGGCGTAGGTTCCGGCGATCGAGCGGACTTCCACGTTGAGCTTCTTGCCATCGACCGTGACCGTAGAGGCGGCGAACTCTTGTCCGCCCTGATCGATGCTGATCAAAGTTGCGGCTGCTTTTCCGTCGGCGCCGGTTGAGAGTTTCATCGCGATGCGCACGCGCTGCCCGGCGGCTTCGACGGCGCCTTCCCACCGGCCTTCGAATTCTTTCGGCAGCGCTGTGCTGGGCGGTGGCGGCGGAGCGACGCGCGCATCGCCCGTGCGCTTCGCGTCGAACGGCGCCGAGCCCTGGCTGTTCGACGCGGATCCCGTGAGCGTCGTGCCGTCGGCGGAAAATTTACCGTCGAACGTCGCAACATCGCCGACACTAATCGAGAATGTCACGCCGGCATCGGTGGCGGTGATGTTGGAGACCGGAATGCCGGCCCCGCTGGTTGAGCCCGCGACGCTGAACGAGCCGGCCCATGCGCCCGACGCATCCCGCGAGAGATCGAGCGCAAAACTCAGCGGCGGGTTTCCGTATTGCACCGTGCCTTCCCAATGGCCCGCTGCTTTCGGCGCGGATTGAGCGGCGGCGCCTGCCGTGAACGCGGCGAGCGCGATCGCGAGGGTTAGATGCTTCATCGCAAAACCGGTCTGATTCATGACGCATTCTCCGGGGTGAGGGCCTGGCGCAAAAAAACTACGCAGGCCGCCGCAATTCGTTTCGCCCGCGCTATTTCAGCGAGTCGCGCACCGACTTGAGGAGTTCGTCAGGGCTCACCGGCGTTTTCAGTTTCAATACGCGATCGGCGAGCTTGGATGCCGCACCATCGAGTTCCACGTCCGTGATCAAGAGGTTGATCGCGGCGGGACGGGCGGAGGCGATGCGCAGCGCCGTCTGGCTGTCCGGCGCTTCGATCACCGAATATCCCGCGCTCTCGAGCATGCGGCGCGCCACCGCGCGCACGGCGGGTTCGTCCTGCACGAGGAGAATCGTACCCACGGCTTGCGGCCGCTCGCCGGGCGCCGTGATCGGTTCGATCGGCGTGTTGGTGCGCGCGATCGGAATGAAGAGTTCGAACGTGGTGCCTTTGCCGAGCACGCTGTGCACGCGAACGAATCCCTCATATTGCTTCACCAGTCCATAAACGGTGGCGAGGCCGAGCCCGGTGCCCTTATCCGTCGCCTTCGTGGTGAAGAACGGCTCGAATATTCTGAGCTGCGTCGCTTCGTCCATTCCCGTTCCGGTGTCGGCGACCGCAAGTCTCGCATAGGGCGTCGACGGCACGTCGGCCGGATCGCCGGTGTGCACGTCGCCCGCGCTCACGCGGCTCGTCGTGATCGTGAGCCTCCCGCCGCGCGGCATCGCGTCGCGCGCGTTCACGGCGAGGTTCATCACGATCTGCTCGACATGTCCGGCGTCGACTTTCACCGAACCGGTTTGCGGATCGAGCTGAACGATCATCTGGATGTTGGCGCCGAGCAGACGCGCGGCGAGTTTCGTCGCGCCGGTGACCACCGCGTTGAGATCGAGCACCCGCGGCTCGATCACGCGCTGACGGCTGAACGACAGCAGCTGCCGCGTGAGGCCCGTCGCGGCGTCGGCTGCGCGCGTGATCTCCATGAGATCCTCGCGCCACGTGCCGGTCGGCGTTTCGCTCGCGCTCAGGAGATCGGCGTAGCTCGTGATCACGGTGAGGAGATTGTTGAAGTCGTGCGCGACTCCGCCCGCGAGCCGGCCCACCGCCT
>DASYSH010000398.1:0-2907 GCA_036003525.1 Gemmatimonadaceae bacterium
TCGCAAACCGGGCCAGCCGGTCGCGATCAAATTGTGTTTCGAACCACGCGTCCAGGATCTCGCGACGATGCGCGCTGACATGGCGGCGGATTTCTGCGGCGGACGGTGGCATTCAGCGCCAGATCCTCAGATCGTCGAGCCACTCGCTCTGCGTCGCGGGCGAGCCTTGGTTGAACGTCGTCGGCAGCTTGAAGTCGTAATAGCCGCCGCTGTTGTTCGTCGCGACCGCAGTGCGCGCCCACTTCAGCTTTCCGTCGATCCAGCCATATACGAAGCCGTCGGCCGTCGTCGGCGTCGAGCTCTGGCGCACGTGAAATGTGAAGCGGTGCCATTCTCCGTCCGCGAGCGCTTCGGGCGTCAGCGCTCCGCCGATCTGCGCAAAGAGCGGATGATCGAAATCGGACCCCGCGCCGATCGCGTGGTTCTCGCTGATCACGTCGAAGCGCGAGCCGGAACGCGACCAGAGAAAGAAAAGTTTCTTTGCGTTGCCGACACACGGCCCGTTGCCCCTCCAGTCGAACACGAATCCGCGCGTGTATCGAACGGAGAATTGCAGAAAGACTTCGGGTGTCTCGGGAAACGCGTGCTCGATCAAGCGTGATTCATCGCGACAGTCGGTCGACCGGGTCCAGTCGAAGCGCACCGCGGTCGAGCCGCCGATGCCGGCGCCGGATTCCAGATGAATCGCCTCCGACCCGAGCGTGACATAACGGTCGAGCGATCCCTCTCCGGACCGTTCAAAATCGTCGACCCATAGCGCCACGCTGCTGTCGGGGTCGAAGAACGGTTCAGCCGGGTCGTCCCGGTAATGCGCGCCCGAGCCGGCAATTTGGGCGGCGCACAGCAGAATCGTGGTGTGGATCGCGAGGCGCATGCCCGCTATTTGATGAAACATGACTAATCCATGAATGGCGGTACGAACCTTGCTCTGTGCAAGGTTCATGCTATCGAAGGTTTTTTATGCCGGACTCAAGGCGGCGGGCATTCCCGCGCTCGCCCGCCTCGCCAGCAGCGGGGGCGTGATTCTGTGCTATCACAACGTCGTGGCGGATGACGACCATGCGGGCGATCTGGGATTGCACCTGAGCGTCACGGAGTTCGCGCGTCAGGTGGAGTGGCTCAAGAGCCGGTATCAGGTGATTTCGCTCACCGAGATTGCGAACCGGATTCGCCTGGGTCGCACGCTGCGCGGCACGGCGGCCGTCACGTTCGACGATGGTTATACCGGAGTGTTCGAGCATGCGTGGCCGCTGTTGCGCGCACGACACATGCCGGCAACCGTCTTCGTTCCGACGTCCGAGCCGCGCAGTGATGCCGATGGTTTCTGGTGGGATCATCCGGTCATCGTGATGAATGATTCACCGGCACGCCGGCAGGAACTGATCGTCGACCTTGCGGGCGACTCAAGACAAATCGATGAAGCGATACTCCACGGCACGCCGTCCGGATTGCCGCTGTCGCACCGGCGCGCGCCATGGCCGGTCATCGCGCAGGCCGCGGCCGGGGGATTCGAAATCGGCGTGCACTCTGCGACGCATCGCAATCTTACGCGGCTTCGCGACGATGAGCTCGAGCGCGAAGTCGTCGCAAGCCGCGAAGCACTCTTTACTTGCACGGGCGTCAACGCGGCAACGTTTGCGTATCCATACGGCCTCGTCGACACGCGCGTGCGCGATGTCGTGCGCGCGGCGGGATACCGCGCGGCCGTCACGCTTGAATACGGACTCAACACGCCGTCGACCGATCCCTGGATGCTGCGCCGCGTGAATATCCCCGCCTCCATTCCGCGGCCGGCATATGAGGCGTGGACGTCCGGCTTGCGCCCGGGTTGGCGCCGATGAGCATCGAAGGGATCGAACAGATCCGCGGCACTCGCATCGCGCATTTGATCGAGACGGATGGTCCGGGCGGCGCCGAGCGCATGCTCGCGACGATGGCACAGGCATTCGCGGCCGGCGGATGTCCGGGCGTCGCGTTTCTGCCGAAGAATCGTGAAGGCTGGCTCGGACGCGAGCTGCAATCGACGGGAGTCGAAGTCGAGCACTACACGCTCGATCATCCATATTCGCCGGCGTGTCTTCGCGAATTGACTGCGGCGTTCCGCGCGCATCGCATCGACCTCGCGCATTCGCACGAATTTACGATGGCCGTCTATGGAGCGTGGGCCGCTCGCAGCGCCGGTATCCCTCACGTCATCACGATGCACGGCGGCCGCTACTACGCCGGCCGCTGGCAGCGACGCCTCGCGATGCGAATCGCCGCCGGCACGAGCGCGCGCATCGTCGCGGTCTCCCAGGATCTCGCGACGCATTTGCGTCATGATCTGCATCTCGCGCACGGCGCGATTGCCGTAATTCCAAACGGCATCCGCGCATGCGCCGCAGAGAAACCGTCGCTGCGCCGCGAACTTTCAATTCCGCCCGCAGACACGATCATTCTCTCGGTCGGAAATCTTTATGAAGTCAAAGGCCATCAATACCTGATCGACGCGCTCGCACTGTTGCCGGCATCAACGCGCGCGCACCTCGTGATCGCGGGCCGCGGCGATCTTGCGGATTCACTCGTGGAACGCGCCACGGCGCTCGGCGTGGCGGCCAGAGTGCATCTGCTCGGACTGCGCGACGACATTCCGAACCTTCTAGCGTCGGCGGATCTGTTCGTGCATCCGTCGCTGCGCGAAGGACTGCCGGTTGCGCTGCTCGAAGCGATGCTTGCCGGCCGCGCGATCGTCGCGAGCGATGTCGGCGAAATCGGGTCTGCGCTCAGCGACGGCGCCGGAATGCTCGTGCCGCCGGCGAATCCTGAAATACTGGCTGCATCGATATTGACGCTGCTCGACGATCGGGAAAAGGCGCTCGCCATGGGCGAGCGTGCCGCCTGCCGGGCCAGAGCGGTGTACAGCCTGGA
>DASYSH010000399.1:0-2509 GCA_036003525.1 Gemmatimonadaceae bacterium
CTCAATGCGATTGGCCTTGGCACGCACGCCGAGGCGGCGATCGCGCTCGTTGTCGCCGTCGACCGTCCGCTCGACATGGTTCGCTCGATGGTCAACACGATGGCGAATCTCGTCGGCGCGGCGTGGATCTCGCGCAGTGAGGGATCGATTGCGCCGGTGCCGGAAGGAGTGCTCGCGGCGTGAGCGCCCGCACGATCAGCGAAAAGATTTTATCGGCCAAAGCCGGCCGCGAGGTTCACGCCGGCGAAATCGCGATTTGCAATGTCGACCATGTGCTCGGCACCGATGCATCGAGCCCGATGGCGATCGACTATTTCGAAAAGATGGGCGGCGAGCGGCTGTTCAATCCGTCGCGCGTACACTTCGCGTTCGACCACTACTCGCCGGCGGCGAATGCAAAGACCGAGGCGCTGCACGAGCGCGTGCGCGTGTTCGCCAAGCGGTACGGCGCAGAACTCTCCGACGAAGGCGAAGGGATCAGTTTTCAGCTGCTGGCCGAGCGCGGCGGCGCGCTCCCTGGATCGCTGATCGTCGGCGCGGACAGTCACACCGTGACGATCGGCGCGCTGAATCTGTTCGCGACGGGAGTCGGCTCATCCGATTTGGCCGCCGCGATGATCACCGGCCAGGCGTGGCTGCGCGTTCCCGAATCGATCAAAGTTACGCTCACCGGGACGCGCACCGCGTTCCTCAGCGCGAAAGACATCGCGCTCGCGCTTGTGAAGCTGATCGGACCGGAAGGCGCGAACTACAAGACGCTCGAGTTTCATGGATCCGCGCTCAGCGCGCTGTCACTCGAGGAGCGGCTCGTGATCTGCAACCTCGGCGTCGAGATGGACGCAAAGGCCGCGATCTTTCCGCCGGACAATGCGACAAACGAATATCTCGCCGGGCGCAAAGTCGGACTCGACGCTCCGGTCACCGCGGATGTTCACGCGGTGTATGCGCGGGAAGTCACGCTCGACCTTTCGCGGCTGTCGCCGCGCGTTTCGCTCCCGCACGCGCCCGATAACGTCGTGCCGATCGATCAGGCTGTCGGCACGCCGATACAGATGGTTTTTCTCGGCACCTGCACCGGCGGACGCGCGCGCGATTTTCACGAGGCGCTGGCCGGACTCGATCGCGCGGGCGGCAAGATCGCGGACGGCGTGCAGCTGGTCGTGACACCGGCATCGCGTGAAGTCGCCGAGATTCTACGGGGAGACGGAACGCTCGCCGCATTCGAGGAACTCGGCGCGACGATCACGGCGGTCGGCTGCGGCGCGTGCTGCGGCACGAGCGGTGTGATTCCGGGAGATGGGATGAATGTCCTTTCGACCGCGAACCGGAATTTCAAGGCGCGCATGGGGAACGCGACGGCGTCGATCTATCTCGCATCACCAGCGGCATGCGGTGCAGCGGCCGCAACTGGAAGAATCACCGACCCCCGCGCGGCGCGCGTGTCGAGATGATCACCCTCGACGGACGCGCCCGCCGCCTCGGCGACAATATCAACACCGACTACATCATCGCGTCGACGCGCAAGCGCGAGACGATCGACGAGCAGGTGCTCAAGCAGTGGCTGCTCGAGACGGTTGATCCAGCGTTTGCGGCGTCGGTGCGCGAAGGCGATATCATCGTCGCGGGACACAATTTCGGCTGCGGTTCCGCGATGGAAGTCGCGGTGACCGTCATTCTCGCTGCGGGAATCAAGGCTGTGATCGCGCAGAGCTATTCGCGCACGTTCTACCGGAATGCGATCAACAACGGATTGATTCCCGTGCAGTGCGACACAGCGGCGTTCGAGGAGGGCGACAAGCTGACCGTAACGCTCGACGGCGCGAATCCGTCCGTGGTCAACCACACGCGACAGCTTGCGCTGCACGGTCCGCCGATTTCGGGAATCATGCTCGACATTCTCGCGGAGGGCGGACTTGTTCCGTACATACGCGAGCATCACACCTTTGCGCCGGCCAAATCATGAGCAGACTCGATCGTCGCGAATTTCTGGTGAAGAGTTCGTCGTGCGCGGCGCACCTCGCGCTTGCATCGGTCGCGATGCCGTCGATGCTGCGGGCGATGTGGGCGAATGCGCCGCTCGGCCCGATTGTCGCGCGCGAGCCGTTCGGCTCGCTCGAGAAAGTGTCAGACGGAATCTGGGCGATGATCTCCACTCCGCTCACAGGGGATCGCACGACGCTTTCGAACGGCGGAATCATCGCGGGCCGCACCGGCGTGCTCGCGATCGAGGGGTTCAACATGCCGGCGGGCGCGGAATGGCTCGCGACGCGTGCAAAGGAACTGACGGGTCGCTGGCCCACGCACGTTGCGCTCACGCACTACCACTCGGATCATGCGAACGGTGTCGCCGGCTACGAGCGCCCTGATGCGAAACCGGTTGTACATGCGACAGAGATCACGCGCAGCTGGGTTCTCGAAAAAAATCTTCCCGCCGATGCGTCGCGCACTGACGCGCTGAAGGACGCCACCTATTTCAGTGCCGAGGCGCCGACTGTCGTCGATCTCGGCG
>DASYSH010000400.1:0-3205 GCA_036003525.1 Gemmatimonadaceae bacterium
CCAGATCAACACTCATACCCAAAACGACACTCAACATAACTCCCGGGACGGACTCGAAGATCTGCTGCGCGAAGGCGAGCTTGAGGGCGTGGGCGAGGCCTCCGAGAGCGCGATCATCAGCGGCGTCGTCGAGTTCGGCGAGAAGTTCGCGCTCGAGGTGATGACGCCGCGCGCCGACATCCTCGCCATCGAACGCACGATGCCTGCGCACGAAATTGCGCGGATCGTTTCGACATCCAACTACAGCCGGATCCCGGTCTACGAGCGCGACCTCGATCATGTCGTGGGTCTCGTGCACTCGTTCGACGTGCTCGCGAATCCCGATCAGCCCGTCGCCGCGCTTCGCCGCGTGACGCTGGTGCGCTCGAACACGCCCTGTCATGACCTCATGCGCCGGATGCTGCGTGAGCATGTGCACCTCGCGATCATCCAGGGCGCGAACGCCGAGACAGTGGGACTCGTCACGCTCGAGGATCTCGTCGAGGAATTGGTCGGCGACATCAGCGATGAGCACGATGATCCGAATGCGGTGACGGCCCCGTCATGACCGCACTCGCCCTGCCGGAATCGGCGTCCGCCGGGCTGCGCACCCTCGGCGCGGATTTCGCCGCCGGGAAGAAAGCGGCGCTGGCTCGCGCCGTGAGCATCGTAGAGAATCAGCGCGAGGGAAGTGATGTGCTGCTCGCGTCGATGCATCCGCGCATCGGCCGCGCGCGCCGGATCGGCATCACCGGTCCGCCGGGCGCGGGAAAAAGCACGCTGACGACGCTGCTCGCCGCCGAGCTTCGCAAGGCGGGGCATACGGTCGGAATCATCGCGGTCGATCCGACGTCGCCGTTCACGGGTGGCGCGTTGCTCGGCGATCGCGTGCGGATGGAATCGGTCGCACTCGATCCGGGCGTCTTCATTCGTTCGATGGCGACCCGCGGATCGCTCGGCGGACTGTCCGCGGCGACCCGGGAAGTGTGCGACGTGCTCGATGCGTTCGGCGTCGACCGCATTCTCGTCGAGACGGTCGGCGTGGGGCAGAGCGAGCTCGACATCGCCCGAACTGTCGACTCGAGCGTCGTCGTACTCACTCCGGAATCGGGAGACTCCATTCAGACGCTGAAGGCCGGCCTGATGGAGATCGCCGACTTGTTCGTCGTGAACAAAGCGGACCGGCCCGGCGCCGACCGCCTGCGCAACGATCTCGAACTGATGCTGGGCCTGCGGAGCGGCGCTGTGACCGGTGACGCGAGCGGTCATCATGGAGTCGATTTCAAAGCGGCAATGAATCCCGCAAAGGCGGCGCGTGAGCTGGCGAAGACCGACGACGATGCGAAATGGACTCCGCCCGTGTTGCGCTGCGTCGGCACGACCGGCGAGGGGGTGGCGGACCTGTTGAACGCTCTCGACCGGCATTTTGGCTATCTTGAGAGGAGCGGCGCGCTGATTTCGCGGCGGCGCGCACGGCTTCGTGAACGCGTGGTGGATGTCGCGGAACAGCGGGTGCGGCGCAGACTGTGGAGCGATGCCGCGACCGCAGCATGGATCGACGAACGGATTCCGGAGTTGGAATCCGGGGCGACCACGCCGTACGCAGTGGCTGATGCGCTCCTCGCGCGCAGCAGCGAACTCCTTGCCGGAGCGAACAGACAATGACGGGCATAGGCAGCGATATCGATCCGACGCTGGCAGCAATGCAGGAAGAGCTCGACCGCCTGCGCACCGAAGTCGACGCATGGCGCAAGCGATTCGATAAAGCGTCCAAGCGCGACATCGCGTTCACGAACTCGGCCGGTGAAGTCGCCCCGTTGTACAACGCGATGGATCTCGAAGGATCGGCCGGCTCCGCGTTCGAAGTGCCGGGCGCATTTCCGTTCACGCGCGGAATCCACCCGACGGGATATCGCGGGCGCCTCTGGACGATGCGCCAGTTCGCGGGGTTCGGCTCCGCGAAGGAAACGAACGAGCGCTACAAATTCCTGCTTGCGCACGGGACGACCGGACTCTCCGTTGCATTCGATTTCCCGACGCTGATGGGTTACGACTCCGATCACGCGCGGTCGGAGGGCGAAGTCGGAAAATGCGGCGTCGCGATCAGTTCGCTCGCCGACATGGAAACGCTGTTTGAAGGGATCCCGCTCGGCGAAGTCTCCACGTCGATGACGATCAACGGGCCGGCGATCATTCTCTGGTGTTTCTACATCGCCGCCGCCGAGAAGCAGGGCGTGAGCGCGGAGAAGCTTCGCGGTACCGTGCAGAACGACATTCTGAAAGAGTACATGGCGCAGCATGCGTGGTGCTTCCCGATCGAACCCGCGCTGCGCTTGATCGTCGACATGTTCGAGTGGGGCTCGTCGCACGCGCCGCAGTGGAATACGATCTCGATTTCCGGCTATCACATTCGCGAAGCGGGTGCGACCGCGGCGCAGGAACTCGCGTTCACGCTGGCCGACGGGTTCACGTACGTCGAGCGCGGGATCGACCGCGGGATGAATGTCGATGATTTCGCGCCGCGGCTCAGCTTCTTCTGGGACATCCACAACGATTTCTTCGAGGAAATCGCGAAGCTCCGCGCCGCGCGCCGCATCTGGGCGCGCCACATGAAGGAACGCTACGGCGCGAAGGATCCGAAGTCGTGGATGATGCGATTCCATTCGCAGACCGCCGGTGTAACGCTTACCGCGCAGCAGCCGATGAACAACATCGTCCGCGTCGCCTACCAGGCGCTGGCTGCGGTGCTGGGCGGAACCCAGTCGCTGCACACCAATGCGCTCGATGAGACCCTGGCGCTCCCCACCGAAGAGTCGGTACGGATCGCGCTCCGGACTCAGCAGATCCTGTCCGCCGAGACCGGCGTGCCCAACGTGGCGGATCCGCTGGGCGGCTCCTACTACGTCGAAGCCCTGACCGACCGGATGGAACGGGAGGCCGAAGCGCTCTTTGTCGAAATCGACGGACAGGGTGGTGTGGTCCCGGCAATCGAATCCGGCTGGTTCCAGCGCCAGATCGCCCGCAGCGCGGCGCGGTTCCAGGACGAGCTGGAACAGGGCCGGCGGGTCGTGGTCGGCGTGAACGAGTTCGTCGAGGAAGACGCCGGCCCGCCGGACATCCTCCGGATTGGGGAGGAGGCCGATCGGAGTCAGCGCGCCCGCATGGCCGAGCTGCGGGCCACCCGCGACGCCGCCCGCGTGGAGCGGGCGCTCGAGGCGCTGCACGG
>DASYSH010000401.1:0-14734 GCA_036003525.1 Gemmatimonadaceae bacterium
GGCGCTTTCGGCGCGGCCTTGAGCACGTAGTCGATATAGGCGCCGTCCGGCGGATCGGCCGCCATCGGCTCGTCTTTCGGCATCGGCGTGCCGGTGAATTCGGGCCGGCGCACACGCACCGCGTCGCTCGGCGCGAACAGCCAGGCGCTGGCCGCCGCGGCATCGGCGTTGACCTGGCGCAGTGCGGCGATGTCGTCGAGGATCCAGAAGCCGCGGCCGTGCGTCGCGATCACGAGGTCGTTGTCGTGCACCTGCAGGTCGCGCACCGATGTCACCGGCAGGTTTTTCTGCAGGCTCTGCCAGTGTGCTCCGTCGTCGAACGAGACGTACACGCCCTTTTCGGTGCCGGCGTAGAGCAGGCCGCGCCGGACCGGGTCGGCACGCACGGCGTTGACGAAGCTGCCTTCCGGTATGCCGGCCGCGCCCTGCTGCCAGGTCTTGCCGCCATCGTGGGTGCGATAGACGTATGGCTTGAAGTCGTCGAGGCGGTGCCGGTCGATCGCGACGTACGCGCTGTCGGCATCGAACGGCGAAGCATCGATGATGCCGACCTTCGACCACGCCGTCAGCGCCTTCGGTGTGACGTTGTCCCAGTGCGCGCCTTCGTCGCGGCTGCGCCAGATCAGTCCGTCGTCGGTGCCGACCCACAGTTCGCGATCGGCCGTGCGCGACGGCGCGATCGCGTAGATCACGCCGCGGCGCGCTCCGCCGCCGAGATTGTTCGCCGCGGCGCTCGCGTCGAGCGTGGCCGGAACGGCGGGGTTCTCGCGCGTCAGATCCGGGCTGACCGTATCCCAGTGCTCGCCGCCATCGCGCGTGCGATGGAGCTTCTGGTTGGCGAAGAACAGCGTCTTCGGGTCGCGCGGCGAGAATGTCAGCGGCAGCGTCCAGGTGCGCCGGTAGATGTCCGGTTCGGCCAGCGTCGGGTCGACGTGCCGCGTCTGCTGCGTGCGCAGGTCGAGCTTGTCGACACGGCCGCCGTAGATGATGTCCGGATCGGCCGGGTTCGACGCGATGTACCCGCTCTCGCCGCCGGCGACTCCATAAAATTCCGAATACACCGGAGCTGCCGCGCCACCGCGACCGCCGCCACCACCGCCGCCCCCGCGTCCACCGCCCGCGACCCGGACAGGTCCGCAGTTCGGACCGGCGTCCTGCTTCGATCCGCACACGTGATACGGAAAGTGATTCGTGAGATGGACGTGATAGAACTGGCCCGTCGGCGCCGCCACGCTCACGCGCGTCGTGCCGCCGTCCTTCGTGATCACGGCGCCGTTGTCGTGCACCCATACGATGCGCTTCGAATCATCGGGCGCCCACCACACATCGTGATTGTCGCCCGCGCCGAATCCGCCGCTCCATGTCATGCCGCCGTCCTTCGACCACTCGGCGCCGACCTGTGGCGCGGCGAGCACGTTCGTGTCCTTCGGATCTGCATAAATGTTCGAGTAGTACCACGCGCGCTGCCGGAGGTCGCGCGAGCCACTCAGGAATTTCCACGTCGCTCCGCGATCGTCCGAGCGATACACGCCGCCGCCCGGCTCGTTCTCGATGAGCGCCCAGATTTTATTTGGCTTCACGGGCGAGATCGCGATGCCCATGCGGCCGAGCAGGCCCGTGGGCAAACCCTGGTTGTGCGAGATCTCCGTCCAGTGGTCGCCGCCGTCGGTCGTCTTGAAAATTCCGCTGCCCGCGCCGCCGCTCGAGAAAGTCCACGGCAGACGGTACGCCTGCCACATCGTCGCGTACAGAATGTGCGGGTTGCCGGGCTCCATGATGAGATCGGCGACGCCGGTCGAATCGTTGCGATAGAGAATTTTCTTCCACGACTTGCCGCCGTCGGTCGTTTTGAAAACGCCGCGCTCGGCGTTCGGTCCGAAGACGTGGCCCAGCGCTCCGACATAGACGACGTCGGGGTTCGTGGGATCGATGCGAATGCGCGAGATGTACTGCGTTTCGCGCAGTCCCATGGAGGTCCAGGTTTTCCCGCCGTCGGTCGTCTTCCACACGCCGTCGCCGTACGAAACGTTTCCGCGGATCTGCGTCTCACCGCCGCCGGCGTAGACGATGTCGGGATTGCTTTCGCTCTGTGCGAGCGCGCCGACGCTGCCGCCGAAATATTTATCCGTGACGGGGACGAGCGTCGTGCCGCCATCGGTGGTCTTCCAGACACCGCCGCCGGTTGTGCCGAAATAATATTCGTTCGGCCGCGAGACGGATCCGGCGACCGAAACCATGCGGCCGGCAACGTTTGGTCCGATGTTGCGCCACTGGATGTTGCCCCAGAGCGTCGTGTCGACCGGGCCCGACAGCGCGAACGTTTGTGCAGCAGGATGAACGGCGGGCGCCGCCGGCGTCGCCGGTTTCGACGGCGCGCCTCGCTGCGCGCCAAGCGCCATTGGGATTGCGAGCGCCAGCGACAGGGCGCGCACGGATGGGGACCATGTGTACACGGCGAACTCCTCTTCTATAGAATGTCCTTCAAACTTACTGCATACTTGAGAATGATTCTCTTTCCACGGCTACAGCAAGGTTCATGTCAATGAGATGTCAATATGCATTCGTGCTCGCCGTTGTGCTCGGCGGAAGGGCCGCGGCGCAGGAAATTCCCGCGCGCATCGCCGATACCACGTACTGGCGCATGACGACGGAATTTTCGGAGCCGAGCGGAAATTTCCCCAGCGACAATCTGCTCTCGAACGAGACATCGCTCCAGTATGTAATCCCCGACCTCGTCCGGAGCACGAAGCCCGGCGGAGTGTACATCGGCGTCGCGCCCGAGCAGAACTTCACGTACATCGCCGCGCTGAAGCCGAAGATCGCGTTCATGGTGGACATCCGGCACGACAATTCACTGCTGCTGCTCGTGTACAAGGCGCTCTTTGAGCTGTCGGCGGATCGCGCGGAGTTTGCAAGCCGGCTGTTCTCGCGGCAGCGGCCCGACGGCCTCGACACGTCGTCGTCGATCGAAAAACTCATGCAGGCGTATTCCGCCGCGCAGCGCGACAGCGCGCTGTTCAAGAAGAATCTCGCCGCGGTGAAGGAACGCCTGACCAGGACGCACGGATTTCCGCTGAGCGTCGATGAGCTCGCGGACGTCGACTATTTGTACGGCTGGTTTTTCAATGCGGGGCCGGACCTCAGCTACAACATGAATATGAATTTCGGCCGCGGACGATATCCGACGTACGCGATGCTGATGCTCGAGACCGACGGCACGGCGCACCGGAGCTACCTCGCGACCGAGGCGAATTTTCGCGTCGTGAAGGAAATGGAGGAGAAAAACCTGATCATCGGCGTGACCGGCGATTTCACGGGGCCGAAAGCGCTGCGCGCGGTTGGCAACTACGTGCGCGAGCGTCACGCGACGATCACGGCATTTTATGTCTCGAACGTCGAATTTTATTTGTACCGGCAAGGCGACGACTGGAGGAAATTCTACGATAACGTCGCGACGCTTCCGATGGACGAGTCGAGCGTGTTCATTCGCTCGTTGTCGCAGAGTTACGGGTTCAGGCCGGAGAGGCCGCGCAGCGCGAACGGGGCGCAGCTGGAGTTGCTTTGTTCGGTGCAGGAGTTGCTGAAGGCGTACAGAGAGGGGAGGATTTCTTACTATATGGACATGATCAATTTGAGTAAGTAGTGGAGAGTGGGGAGTGGGGAGTCGAACTGCTAACTGCACTGTCAAAGCCCAACTGCCACTCGGCAACTGTCAACTCCTGCCACAACCAACGGACACCTTACAACCATCCACTGACAACGGCGATGCGCGAGAAATCGATTCGCATCGCGGCCTGGGGATGGGACTGGCAGCGATGAGTGTGAATAGTTTTTGGCGATGCAAGACTATCATCGGCTTCCGGTATGGAAGAAAGCGCACGAGATTGCGCTCGCAATTGATTCGCTGACGCGGCGAATGCCACGTGGAAGACATGCGGGATTGGTGAGTCAGTTGCAGCGCGCGTCGCTCTCGATTCCGGCGAATATTGCGGAGGGTGCGAGTCGCGGCAGTGATAAGGATTTCGCAAACTTTCTACAAATCGCCATTGGCTCGGCAACCGAAGTTGAGTACCACCTCGAGTTCGCCGCCGATGCGAGAATTATTTCCCGCGCCGAATTCGACCTCCGGCGCTCAGAACTGGAGGAGCTCCGCAAAATGTTGACGGGATTCGTCAAATACCTCCGCAATCAATCGAAACCGTCCACGCGCGCCCTCACTGGCAATTGATAGTCGTTGGTTGATGGTCGACGTTTGGTTGTGGCAGGAGTTGACAGTTGCCGGTTGGCGGTTGGGCTTTGACAGTGTAGTTGTTGCAGTTACACAGGCAGTTGAGCTTTGACAGTGTAGTTGCGTTACCGAACCACTCGCGCTGAGACCAGTCGATCGAGCTTTGGAAAGTTCGCGTCCAGATGCCTGTTCCCTTCCTCGAGCATCTTCTGCTGCTTGCCGAGTCTCAGCCCTCCGCCCGCGTCCTCGCCGTACCCCGAATAAATCCGGTCGACGACATCCATTCCCTCGACCACGCGGCCAACCGGTGAAAATCCCTGCGCGTCGAGCTGCTTATTATCGACGAGATTGATGTAGATCTGGGTGTTGCGAAGATTCGGCCCTGTCATCGCGAACGCGAACGTCCCGCGAACGTTGCTCGTCCGAACGGAGTCATCGGGAAAGTATTTTCCATCCCACTTTTTGGTCACCGCCGGATCGCCGGCGATGCCGAACTGCGCGATGTACTTCTCGCGCACGCGGAAAAACCGCGAGTCGTCGAAAAATTTCGTCCGCACGAGTTCGAGAAAACGATCGGCGCCGCGCGGCGCCCACTGCCGGTTCACTTCGAGAACGAACGCACCCTTCGACGTTTCGATTCGCACACGCGTGATCGCGGCCGCGGGCTCCGGCGCACGAGAGGCCGGCGCGCGGCACGCGGCCGCGACGAGCGAAGCCACGACGACCGCGCGCCGAAGCATCAGATACGCTCCAGCAGCACGCATCCCGAAAACCGCTTCCACGCATCTCGCGACGCTTTCGACGCGAAGATCCCCATCACGGATCCGATGATCTTGTACATCCACATCCCCTGCATCTCGCGCTTTAGCCGCGCGGCTTCCTGCATCTGCCCGTAGTACGCGCGCTCGCGCCAGCCGAACGGCTCGAAGAACTTCGTGCTCTCCGCGGGCGCAAACAAAAACGGCGCGTTGCCGTGCGTGACGTCTCCGCCCCAAAGTTTTTGCATGCGCTGCAGCAGCTGCGGACTCGCGAGATCGATCAGCCACCACTTGAACGACGCCTGCGCGTGCAGATCGCTTGCCAGCGTGCCGACCTGCTCGGGCGTGAGATAGATCAGCAGCCCTTCCGACAACACCATGACGCGCTGCGCGCTCGCGCCGAGTCGCGACATCAACGCGGACCGCGCCGCATCGTCCGTGAGATCGGTCGCGACGGCCTCGTACCTGCACACGGGCGTTTCGTTCTTCATGATGTCGGTCTTGTAGTCGATCATCACGGGGAAATCGACATCGACCCAGCGAAGATCCTTCGGCACGTCGAGGCGCCATGCGCGCGCGTCGAGCCCGCACGCGAGGTTCACGACGAGATCGATCTTCTCGCGCTTGATCGTCTCGAGAATGACTTCGTCGAATACCTTCGTGCGCACGATCATCGCCCACGCCATGCGCTTGCCGAACTTCATCGCGTCGACGATTTCCTGTCCGCGTTCCCCGGCCAGCCGCCGCGCGAACGGATCCTTGAAGATCGCGTCGGGCCGCTCCGTCTCCATTGCGCGGTACACCGCCACCCAGCGCGCGGTATCGGAAACATGTTCGATCGCCATCAGCCCCCTCCCAAGAATTTCAGAACGTCATCGTTCGATACGCCATTCCGCGCCGAGTCGCGACCATGCATGTCCGTTGGGCCGCGTCGTGTACTCCGATGTAATCTGATCGAGACTGTAGATGAGCGTCAGTCGCTGCACCCTGATCGAGAAACCCGCGGAATAGTCGGCGACGAGCGGCCGCCTCGACACATACGGACTCGGCGTAAACATCGTGCCGTCGAGAAATTCATTTCTCAGCACCGCGTGGCCGGTCACATCGCCGAAGAACGTGATGACGGCGTCGTTGCTGATCGCGACCTTCTGCCACGGATGCTGGACGTTGAACCCGGCGCGTATGCGGAGACCGGCGCGCGCCTCGGTCAGGATATTTCCGATCGACGCGCCGAAGTGCGGCTCGACATCACCGCCGATCCCCTCGCTCGGCGGCGTCGACACCATCCGGTACGTCCGGTCGAACGCCGCGATGATTCCGGGCTCGAATGGAAGCTGAACCGCCCAGTTTGTCGGCCGATTGTAGTCTGGGGCGAGCGAGTGAAAAAACTTCTGCATCTGCTCGCCGAGCGCGGGCGGTCCGGTCACGCCGAGCGTGATGCTGGTTTCGTCGAGCCGGTCGGCCGTGACGAAGCGCGACGATTCCTGGAGGTATAGCCAGCCCGCGTTCGGTCGCGTTCCCGGGATGTGTGTCGTGTCGCCGGGGACGAGCTTGCCGGTGTAGATGTCCTGGCCGAGCGAATATTCGTGCGATGCGCAGGGCGAATCGGAATTTTCGCACCGTTTCACGCCTGGATGCAGCCATCGCTCCCACGGCGCGGCGCCGAAATACACCAGCGAGCCGCGTACGCCGCTGGTGTATTCCTCATCGGGACGATCGTACGCGGGTTTCCAGAAGTTGAACGCGTCGTTATCCGCGCGCGCGCTGATCGACTGCAGTTGGGCGCCTGCCGTGCCGGCGGCCACCGCCAATGCGATGACCGCGGCACAAAAACTGTTTCTCAAAATATCAATGCGAGGTAGGAGTCTGTTTTTCCCAGACGAAACGGTGGAGGAAGTCGCCCATCTTGTCGAACGTCGTGACCCAGTTGGAATGGATCATCGATTCGTGCTGATCGTCCGGGATGACCGTGAGTTCATAATACACGTTGTGCGCGCGCAGCAGATCGACGAGCCCGATCATCTGCGAGAAATCCACGTTGCGGTCGTCGTCGCCCTGAAGCAGGAACACCGGCGACTTCCAGCCGTCGATGGCCGAGATCGCCGACGACTTGTACGAGAGCGCGGTGTCGGCGAGCGACGTTCCATAGAGATGCACGCCGGCGAGGTCCACGCCCGCGACGAACATGTCGGAGTTGCGCGCGAGCGCCTGCGATGTGAGCAGGCCGCCGTATGAGAGGCCCCAGATTCCGAGACGCGCCGCATCCACGTCGGGACGCGACTGCAAATATTTCGCGCCGGCGACGACGTCCTGATATTCCGAGTTGCCGCGCGCTTCGGTGTTCGGCGCCTGGCGGAATGTCCGTCCGTAACCGACGCCGCTGCGATAGTTGATCGACATCACGATGTAGCCCTGATCCGCGAGCCACTGGTTGAACGCGTACGCCCAGTGGTAGAACTGCATGTAGTGATACGCGGGAAGCATCTGACGCACCGGGCCGCCGTGCACGAAAATCATCGTCGGCCGCTTTTCGCCCGGCTTCAGATCTTTCGGCAGGAAGAGCTGGTTGTGCAGCTCCAGTCCGTCTGCGGCATGCGTGATGATGATCTGCGGCGTCACGTGCGCGGCAGCGGGAAAGCTCGTTGGAAGTGTCGGGTAGATAATTTTGGGGACGGAGCCCGCCGTCGGCACGAGCGCGACCGACGCCGGCTGCGCGGCGTTGAAGTACAGCACCGCGAGCTGTTTTCCCGACGCGAGTGGCGTCGGATCGCGCTCGACGCCGTCGCCCGTCGAGACCTGGCGCGGTGTGCCGCCCGACGTCGACACGGCCCAGATGTGCCGGCGCTCGATGTCGCCGGCGTTCGTGCAGTAATAGAGCGTCTTGCCGTCGGATGAGAATGCGACCGATGTCGCGTCTTCGATCAGTCCGTTGGTGGTCGTGAGCTGAACAGGGGCCGAGTTCGTTCCGGCAACGTTGATGGCGTAGTAACGCTCCCACTCGTCGTTCGGAATCGTCGCCTGGAACACGACACTCTCGCCTTCCCAGCGGATGCTGTTCACCGCGGAGAACACGCGCTCGTTCGGCTCACTGTGCCAGAACTCGCGAACGTTTCCGGTCGCGATATCGGCGACCATCATGGAAAGCGTGTAGCCGCCCTTGAACGTCGCGGTGAACAAGCCCGGGCGATCCGCGCCTGCGGCCGCACCGCCACCGCCGGCGCGCGCGCCGCGACCGGCTGCGCCACCACCGCCTCCGCCACCGCCGCCGCCACGTCCGCCGAATCCGCCGCAGCCCGTCGGTCCGCCCCGTCCGCCACCGGCTGCTGCTGCCGCCGCCGCGGGTCCGCCCGGATTTCCAATCCCACCGCTGCCCTGCTGCGCCTGAAGACCGAACGGCGTGCCGGGACGACGGAGAAACGCGATCTGTTTTGAATCAGCAGACCAGGTCGGGCTGCCATCGCAATCCGTGCTCGGCGACACATACGTCACCTTGCGCGTCTTCACATCGTACAAACCGATGAACGAATGATTCTCGCGCGCGCTGACGAACGCGATCTTCGATCCGTCGGGCGACCAGTGCGGCTGTGTGTTGCTTCCCCACAGTTTGATGAACGCGACACCGCCGGTATCCATGCGCGTTGGCGGCGCTGCCTTCGTGGTGCGCGCGCGGAAAATCTGATTGTCCTTCACGTACAGAACCCATTTGCCGTCGGGGGAGACAGTCGGTCCCTGACCTTCCGCGACGCGAACCGCGGGCGCGCCGCCCGTCGTGTGAACGGCCCAGATCGCGCGATCGCCGCCGTCGGGATCGTGACCCGGATCTGCGATCCATCCCTGACGATTCGCCGCGCCACCGCGCACGAAGACCGCGGTCGATCCATCCGCGGAGAGCGAAATGGCCGTCATGTCGACGCCGTTGTCCTCCATGAAACTCGTGAGGCGCACCGGTTTGAAATCCGGCGCCGCCGCGGTGTAGACATTGCGCATGCCGCGGTCGTATGTGATCCACGCGATGCGATCGGCCTTTTCCGCCGACGCGACTTCGAGCGGCTCGGACGTTCCGATATACTGCGCGATGGTCGGTTTTTTCCCCTGTGCGGGAAGTGCGGAAGCGACAAGAAGCGCTGACAGCGCGAATAGGATCGATTTGCGACTCATGAAATCAGTCCAAGTTGGGGAAAGAAGTGAGCTGGAGTGAGCGTGATGAGTTGGAGTGACGCAGTGGGGAGTTGGAGTTTGAGTTGGAGTTTGAGTTCGAGTCGGAGTTCGAGAGCGAGATTGGAGAGCGAGATTGGAATGCGATTGCACTCGCACTCCAACTCCAACTCTCCACTGCCGTTACTCCAACTCATCACTCTCACTCCAACTCACCTCTCGTCTTCAGCGAGCATCAACCCTACGACCAGCATTCAGATTATCGAAGTGCAGAATCGTATTGAAAACCAGGAAATACGATCCGATCGTTTCGCCTCGGTAAACCGGGTTATTTCCAAACAATACGACGTGCCCCTTTTCGAGCGGCACATCGACCACCACCGGCCGCTGCGCGATATCCGCGCCGCCATCGAGCAGCCCCGATGCGAGCAGATCCCGCTGATCACCGAAACGCAGAATTACGCGGGGACGTTGATCGGGCGGAATGATATTGAGCGCGTTGCGGAGCTGATCGTCCGTGATCGGCGCGTACTGCCACGGCTGCACCGGCGCGCGCGGCACCGGGAGGAAACGCGGATCGAGCTGCGCGAAACCCTGAACTTGATCGGCGTCATCCGGTTGTCCGCGGCCGGTCGCGCGCGACGCGCCGCCTGCGCGGCCGCCGCCACCGCCGCCGCCGCGCCCGCCGCGTGAACTGCTGACGTTGAAGCTTTCGCCGTTGCCACTGTATACCGCGAGGTTGTCGGATACGCCGTACGCAATCGGGCTCGCATCGTCCACGATCTTCGTGCGCAGGAAACTGCCGACGACTTCACCCCGTCGAGGAGAATTGCTGCTCACACCGTTCGCCAGTCCGAACTGGATCGCAAAGTCGGCGGTGTTCGTCACGCCGACGAGCACGCCACCGCGCTTCACAAAACCCTGGAGATTCTCGAGTCCGCTGTAGCCGAGACCCGGGCGCACGTCGTCGGTCTGCGCCCACGTGCCGATGTTCGGCGTTTCCGCGGAATTTTTCCACGGCATCGGATTTCGCCACATCGGCATGCCGTCGATGATCGCCTGACCGTTGCCGCCTGCCGGCGGAAAGAGAATCACATCGTACTTCGCGTTGAGATTCGCGTCTTTCGCTGCGTCCTGCACGCTGATGTATGTGTACGGGATCTGCAGCTGATCGAATGCCTGGCGCCACCACCCTTCGGTCTGCGTGCCGGTCCAGGTGTGCATGATCGCGACGCGCGCCGCGCGCACCGGATGCATTTTCACCGAAGGCGCGGCGGCGAGCGCCGTAACCTTGAGGCCGAGTTCTTTCGTGACCTTGTCGAGATCGCCCGATGAAACGTTGCGAATGACGAACGAGCCACGGTTGAAATGGGCGCCGCCCGCATCGAACGCATCTTCGGCCGACTGGAAATCACCGTCTTTCAATTTGAAGCGCAGCGTCGCGAGCGCGTTGTCGCCGTTGTGGTTGATCGCGAAGATCGAACCGGCGCCGCTCACACCGCCCGGCGCAGTGATCGTCCCGGTGACCGGAGTCGACGGGACGCTCAGCACTTTCACGTCGGTGACGCGCACGGCCTGAACGTTGAAGCCCTCAGGGAACGTCCAGCCTGTGTCGTCGTAGGGATTTTTCTGCGGATCGCTGGGACTCCAGTATTGGTAATCGAGCAGCGCGTCCGCGATGCGCGAATACGGCTGGTCCATGCGAACGATGTAGCTGCCCGCGGGAAACTCGCGGGTTTCCGTTGCGGGCGCGGCGGGAGCTGCCGTTGCGGCGTCGGTTGCGGCGCCACCACGGCCGCCGCGCCCTCCGCCGGCTGCAGCGGCGCGTTTTGACGGAATAGAAACCGTGAACGCCGATGTCGCGCGCGTGATCTCAACCGCCTGCATCTGCAAAATGCGCAGTAGATCCGACTGCGCGCCCAAACGCGGATCGTTTGCGCTGAAGACGTACGCGGCCGGTCCCTCGACTTTCGGCTTGTTGATCGAGCGCTTGCTCTTCTCGTAGAAGTTTTCGAGGAACAGATGGCGGTTGTTCGCGATGTAGCTCAGCGAGACGAGCAAGCCGGTCTGTTCGTAATTGTTGTTATTGCGCAGCGACCACTTCACGCGCGGGAGCGCGGGGTTCTGCTTGAACCAGCTGCGCTCGTAGTCGGAAGGCGAAAGCGTGCGATCGACGGTTTCCGCCGTGCCGCCGTTGCCGAACGTTTCGTACAAGCGGCTGATGCCGTTGTGCGTCGCGGCGATGAACATCAGATAGCCAGGCGACCACGTGTCGAAATCGCCGTGCGCAAAAACGCCCGGCATTCCGTAGCGCGTCATCTCCTGAACGTTGTTCCAGCCGATCATCTGCCACTCGTTGGTGAGCAGCGGGTCGAGCCACGCGTTGTACGGACCGTCGCCGATCGTGTTGTCGTACATGAACGCGACAGACTCGTGCAGGTCGTGCAGCACCTGCGCCTTCCAGTCGACGTACGTCTTCAAGACATTCTGCGTGAGCTTGAGCGTCATGCCCATCGCGTCGCGATTGTTGTCGTGGGCGACATAGTGTCCCCAGTACGCGAGCTGCGGCGCGACTTCATTCGGATGCTTCACGTGCCAGTTGTACAAATCCACGGTGCGATCGCGCCCGTCGACTTCGACGATCGGTGTGATGAGCGTGATGACGTGATCGCGGATGTTCTTGATGTACGGGCTTTCATCGACGGCGAGGCGGTACGCGAGCTCCATCAGCGCGGTCGGCGCGCCGGCTTCGGTCGAGTGGATCGTACCGGTGATGTAGTAAACGGGCGCCGCGGTCGACGCAATTTTATCAGCTTCCGCATCATTGAAATTGATCGTGCGCGGGTCGGCGAGCTTCGCGAGCTGCGCCTTGTTCTGGTCGAGCTTCGCCATCAGCGGTTCCGATGCGATCGCGACCGCGATCATCTCGCGCCCTTCTTCGGTCGTGCCGATCGAGAACACGCGCACACGCGGCGACGACTTTGCCAGCAGCCGCATGTACTCATAGACCTCTTTCGAGTACGGCAGCTTCGTCGGCGCGCCGGCGATGTCGCCGAGCGTGACTTTCGGGGTTGGAACGGTCTTCGAGGCCGGGAGATAATCGACGAGCGGCGACAGGAAGAACGGCTCCGTCGTGTACTCGTGAATTTTTTTCGTGTATTCCTCGTCGATCGGCTGCTTGGGATCGCGGCCGGGTTTCGCGGCGACGGGATCGCCCTGCGCGAGCGCGGAATGGACAGGAACAAAACCGAGCAATAGGACAACTGCAGCTCCGAACGCGAACAAACAGCGCTTCATCGAAATCATCTTCATCGGTTTTTTTGACGGGGGTTTCAGGATGCTGCTGCAGCCAACCGAACTTACATGCCCTTGGTGATTTTCACGAACCGGAATGCGATGGAATAGAAGAAGAGCAGGCCGCCGAGTGCGCCGATTCCGAGCGAGAGCACTCCGACCCAGTGGAGCTGCCGCGCGCTGGCGGGCGGTTGCGAGTCGAACCGGCCGTCGAGTTTCGAATCGGCGATCTGGTTCAGCCGCGCCCACGCGCATACACCGGCGATTGCGAGTCCGAGGCCGGTGAGTCCGGCGAAGCCGGGTCCGAGATAGAGGCCGACGCCTGCCGAAAGGGCTCCAAGTCCGGCCGCGGCGACGAGCCGTTCAGGCGTGGCGTCGCGGCGCAGTTCGAGGAGATAGTCGCTGAGCGATGCGTTCTCTGTCATCGGTCAAAAAACCTCGCTGGGGGAGTACAGCTAATATAGGATGCAGGGTGCAACATGTTACCTGCGAACAGGGTATTGGATTGATCTCACAACCGGAGGGCGCCGTGGAGCCAGGCCTGTACTCACTCAGCAGACGCGAGATCGTTCGCATGGGCGTCGCCGGCGTCGGAGCTTCGCTGCTTTCCGCGTGTCAGGTGTTCAAAGGCGCCGAGGCGCCGACCGAAACTCCGCTCCTTTCGCCCGTGATTCTCACGCGCGTCTCCGCGGCCACGGGATCGACGGTGCTCGGATCGTCCGTTCCGTATTCGAGTTCGGGACAGGAAGCATTCATGTATGTGCCGGCCGGCTACAAGGCGACGGTTCCGACGGCATTCATGCTGGTGTTTCATCCCGAAAACACCACCGCGTTCGCAGGGATCAGCTTGTTCCAGGCACATGCGGACGCCGCGAACATCGTGCTGCTGTCCGTGGATTCCTACGGCACGACGTGGGACTATTTCATCAACGAGAACTACGGACTCGATGTGCAGTTCACGAACGCGGCGCTCCAGGCGGCGTTCAAGGTCGTCAACGTCGACTCGGCGCGCGTCGCGGTCGCGGGATTCTCCGACGGCGGAACCTACGCGCTGACCGTCGGGCGCACGAACGGCGACATGTTCTCCCACGTGCTCGCCTTCTCACCGTCTGTGATGCTGCCTTACACGACGAAAGGCTCGCCGAAATTTTTTATTTCACAGGGGCTCAACGACACGATCGACGACCCGACGAACAGCGGGCGGTTCATCACGTCGAAGCTGACCGCGGCCGGGTACACGGTTGATTACGTCGAGTTCAACGGCGCGCACGAGATTCCGGATTCGATTGTGGTTCAGGGTCTCGCGTTCCTGGCGAACTAAAGCTGTCGGACGTCAATCCGATTCAAGGTACCAAGCATAAATTTTTGTCACAACACCTTTGACGACCGATACCTCAAGAAGCGATGTAACGTCGTAAGGGTGTCCGAATCTCCTCCAACTCAGCGTCCCTGTGGGTTTCGAAACCCTCCATCCACGATCGAAGTAATATTGCCCCTCACGCACACTCTTCGGTTTTCCGGCTATTGCGAGAAGTTCGGGCTCCGACATGCCCAAACGGATGCCATTCTCGGTAGCGATCGGAACGAATTCGGATCCAAGCGCGGCGCACTCTGAGGACTTCACGCCATTGGGAGGTCGGCCCGACAGCGTAAAGCCTAAGATGCGATGGTCTCCGCTAAGCGTATTCCCCATGTCATTGGATCGAAACACGATGTATTCCTTGCTCGGCGTCGATACCGTCGTGTAACATGCATAGAAATCCTCGTGTGCATTCGCGGGGCGCACGATTGTTGTTGTGCCGAGCGTACGGCTAAGAGCTCCAAAGGTCGAGCTCGAATCATCGTTGTCGATTTGAACTTTTGTTCGACCGAGTATGACACCGCGCACAATCGAGTCGACGACAGGTATCGAACGCACTCGGCCGTGCATTGAGATTTGCTTTGTCCGCGAGTAGTTACTCGAAGGAACCATCGCTAATGATGCCGCGACGATCCCAAGGGTGAAGAGTCGATTTTCGTTATTAATCGCATCACCGTTTAGGGAACGACCCAGAGTGTGCCGCCGCCATGCTGATTAATCCAGTCCCGAATGTTTCGCCCCGCCGCGATGCAACCTCTCGAAGCCGTATTGTTTTGATCTTGGTTGTCGCCGTGAATTAGGAATCCGCCACGATGTCCAAGCGTCGGGCCAAGTGGTGTGAGTGGTAGTGTCATTGGCCCATGCGGTGTTTGTCCACCGCCGTTCACTGCATGCCCGATTCGGTATTTGCCCTCGGGTATTGGCCCGAGATTCTTTTTG
>DASYSH010000402.1:0-1955 GCA_036003525.1 Gemmatimonadaceae bacterium
CCGGTGATTCGCTCCGACGGCACGCTCATTCGCGATTATTTCTATGTGGAGGACGGCGCCGCCGCGTACATGCAGCTCGCGGAAGCGCTGCACGCGCGCCCGGACCTGCGCGGCGAAGCGTTCAATTTTTCGAACGAACTCCAGCTGGATGTCCTTGCGCTCACGCAAAAAATTCTCGATCGCATGGAATGCACCCTCGAGCCGGACGTGCGCGCCGAAGCCCGGAACGAGATCCAGCACCAGTGGCTGAGTGCCGCAAAAGCGCGCCGGGTGCTGGGCTGGTCGCCGCAGTTCACGCTCGACGAAGGGCTCGACCGCACGATCGCGTGGTATAGAGAGTTCCGCTGACCGGAATGCCTGAATGACGGGCATGCCGGGCATCCTCGATCAGGACCTCGACTCCGTGCTCGATCGAACCCGATCGATATGGACGGACCTCGACGGCGCGCGGCTCCTGCTCACCGGCGCAACCGGATTCGTCGGCACACACATGCTGGAGTCGGTGCGTCATGCGCGCGAGCGCGCCGCGACGGATCTTCGCGTCGTCGCGCCCGCGCGGGATCCCGGCGCGTTTCGCGCGCGATTGCCGTGGACAAAAGACGCCGCATGGCTCGAAGTGGTGCAGGGGGACGTCCACCGCTTCAAGCCCGCAGCCGGCACAATCGACTTCGTGATTCACTCGGCGAACACAGCCTCTCCAAAAGAGATCGCCGATGACCCGAGCGCCGTCGCGAGGATGGTCGTCGACGGATCGTCCCGCGTGTACGGGCTAGCGGCCGCGGCCGGGGCGCGTCGCGTGCTGCAGCTGAGTTCGGGTTCGGTTTACGGCACGCACTTCGCGCCGGCGAAACCGATTTCGGAGGACGATCCCGGCGCGCCCGAGGGAAAATCGCCGGCCGAGCGGCTGGCGCGGGCCAAACGCGACGCAGAATCGGCCATGCTCGCAGCGTCGGAAAAACCGAACGCGCCGTCGGTCGTCTTTGCGCGCGGATTCGCGCTCTGCGGCCCGTGGCTGCCGCTCGACGCCGCGTTTGCGTTCGGAAATTTTCTGGGCGCGGCGATGCGGGACGAGGCGGTGATCGTGAGCGGCGACGGTACTCCTGTGCGCAGTTATCTGTACTCCGGCGACATGGTCGCGTGGCTCTGGGCGATGCTGATGCGTGGTGCGCCCGGCCGCGCGTACAATCTCGGATCGGAGCATGATATTTCGATCGGCGACCTCGCGCATCGCATCGCGGCGCTGGTCGGCGGAACGGTCGAGATCCTCGGCGACGTTCAGCCGGGGTCGCGCGCGCACTGGCACGTGCCGGACACATCCCGCGCGCGCCGCGAGCTCGGAGTCGCGGAAACGGTGCCGCTGAATGACGCGATCGTGCGCAGCGCCGAATGGTGGATTCAGCGCGGCGCATTGAGACGGGCGCGGTGATGCGGCCGAACCCTCCGCTCCACCCGATAAACGGTAAGTTTACTGACCGGTTTCGAACAACTTTCGCCGTTCCGGAGGACGCCGCACCGTGATCGACCGCAATATTTTCGACGAACTCTTCGTGCTCGAGATCGCCAACAACCATTGGGGATCGCTCGAGCGCGGGCTGCGCATCATCCGCGAGTTCTCGACCATCGCGCGCTATCACAATATGCGGTGCGCGATGAAGCTGCAGTTTCGCGACGTGGATCATTTCATCCACAAGGACTTCCGCGACCGGCAGGACATCCGGTACGTGAAGAAGACGGTCGACACGAAGATGAGCGACGAGGATTACGGGCTGCTGGTCGAAGAGACGCGCCGCAACAATTGCATTCGCATGGCGACGCCGTTCGATGAGCGCAGCGTGGACCTTTGCGTCGAACTCGGCATCGAGATCATCAAGATCGCGAGCTCCGACATCACCGACTGGACGCTGCTCGAGAAAATCGCCAAGACGCGCAAGCCGGTGATCGCGTCGACCGGGGGC
>DASYSH010000403.1:0-12827 GCA_036003525.1 Gemmatimonadaceae bacterium
CGACAGCATGCCGGCGACATTGACGCTCGCAATCAGCAGCACGAGCGCGGAGGCGCCGAGGAGCAGGAAGAAAAATCCGATGATGGCCTTGGTCGCGTCTTCCGGCAGTCCACTCAGTGGAACGAGGCGCGCATCAACATAGTCTTTCGCCCATTTCATCGGCTCGATTCCCGACGCGACGCGCGCCGCGGTCAGCGCTGAGACTTCCTGCCGCGCCGACTCCCGGCCCACCGACGGCTTGAGTCGCGCGATGAGCTTCAGCGAGATGTCGGCCGGATCATCGAGGTCGCGGCCGGGGCGGAGCTGCCGCTGCATCATGACCGGCACCCACGCGTCGGTTCTGAGCGGTATGTACACACCGCGAAACTCGCGGGGCGCGACGCCGATGACGGTGAAAGGGTGTCCATTCACGGCGACTTCCCTGCCGATCACCGCACTGTCACCGCCGAATACCGATTTCCAGAATCCGTGCGAGATGATGACGACCGGATGCGTGAGCTCGGTCGCTCCCTCTTCCGGCGTGAAAAACCGTCCGAGCTCGGGACGAACGCCCAGCACGCTGAAATAATTGCTCGTGACAATATTTCCGAACGCGACATTTCCGCCGCCGCCCGACGAAATCGTAAGCGCGATGTTATTCCAGGCCGCGATGCCGTCGAACGAGTGCGTGTTGTCGCGAAGCTGGGTGTAATACGAATACGACGACGTCATGCCGTCGTTTCCATTGCGATGCTTGCGGTCGATGCTGAAGAGCTGCGACGTGTTTGCGGCGCCGGGCAACGGTCGGAGCAGCATCGCATTGGTGGCGCTGAAGATCGTCGTGACGGCGCCGGTGCCGAGTGCGACGAGCAGGACGGTGACGACCGAGAACGCCGGGCTTTTGCGCAGCATGCGCGCGGAGTACCGAAGGTCGGTGAAGAACGATTCAACCGCCGACTCCCAGCCTGAGCCGCGAACCTGTTCTTTCACGCCCGTCATGCTGCGGATTTCGAGCAGCGCCTCACGCCGAGCGTCAGCCGGCGAAAGGCCGCGCGCGATGTTCGCCGCCGCAGCCTGTTGCAGATAGTGATCGACTTCATCGGAGAGATCGCGGTCCGAGGCGGCGCGACCCGTAAGCGCGCGCACGCCGTGCGAGAGCTGGCGCCAGAGCGACACGTTCAGCCCTCCGCCTTGAGGAGCCGCGCGACCGCAGTCGCCCTGCGCGTCCAGTCGGCTGTCTCCGCGTCCAGCTGCCTGCGGCCCGCGCGCGTCAGCGCGTAATACTTCGCGCGGCGCGAATTTTCCGTCTGCCGCCATTCCGAGTCGAGCAGTCCCGCGCGCTCGAGGCGCTGGAACGCGGTGAGCAGCGATCCGGGATTCACCTTGAATACGCCGCGCGAGACCTGCTCGATCCGCCGCGACACGCCGAACCCGTGCATCGGGCCGAGACTCAGTGTCTTGAGGATCAGCATGTCCAACGTGCCTTGAATGACATCCGTCGTCTGCTCTTCCATCTCAAGTCCTGTGCGGGTGCCGCATCGTAGCAGCGCTACATCTTGATTGTCAAGATGTGAGCGTCAACTGTCGCCGATTCCGGTCCCTACGCGCGGACACCCGGCACGGTTTCCGCGCCGGCCGTGCGGCCTCCCCCATGGCGTTTCAGCCGCCATTTCCAACCAATTGATGGCATAGGTTGTCTACTACATAGACCATCTACCTCATTCATATGCCGCCAGCCAAACGCGACCTGCTCCCCGGCACCCTCGAAATGATGGTGCTCAAGACGCTCACCGCACAGCCCATGCACGGCTACGGCGTCGCGCAGCACATCAAGCGCCTCTCCAAGGATGTCCTTCAAATAGAGGAAGGATCACTCTATCCCGCCCTGCAGCGCATGCGTCAGCGCGGATGGATCAAGGCCGAATGGGGGCAAACGCCGAACAACCAGCGGGCGCGCTACTACACCATCACCGCGGCCGGCAGAAAGCAGCTGGGCGAGCAGCGTTCGGGGTTCGCGGAGCTCGTCGAGGCAATCGGTCTCGTCATGAAAACCAACTAGGGATACGCCATGCGCGAACTCTTCACGCGGTTCTTCGATCTCTTCCGCCACGACAAGCTCGAAACCGAACTGAATGACGAACTCGAGTTCCACAAGACGATGCTCGAACGCGATGCGCGCGCCGCGGGTTCCGACGACGCCGTTCACGCGGCGCGGCGGCAGCTCGGCAATGTGACGTCCGTGCGTGAACGCGCGCGCGACGCGTGGAGTTTCGCGTGGCTCGAGGTGCTCCGGCAGGATCTCCGCTACGCGTTCCGCGGACTGCGCCGGTCTCCGGGATTCACGATCGCCGCGGTGTTGACGCTCGGACTCGGCATCGGTGCGAACGCCGCGATGTTCGGCGTGATCGACCGGCTGATGGTGCGAACGCTGCCGTACCTGCGCCACCCCGAGTCCGTGCGTCGCGTATATCTGCAATCGACGTTCGTGAAACTGCGGACGTCAACGCAAATGCCGTACACGCGGTATCTCGATTTCAAAAAGTGGACGAGTTCCTTCTCCGAGTTCGCGGCATTCAACCGCGTGGATATGGTCATCGGCGTCGGCGATGAAGCGCGCGAAGAGCCGATCATGGCGGTCAGCTCGAGTTACTTCGGATTTTTTGACGCGACGCCTGCCGTCGGCCGTTTCTTCGGCCCCGCGGAAGACGAGGTCCCGGCAGGCGCGCCGGTCGTCGTTCTCAGCCACGCCTACTGGCAATCGCATTTTGGTGGCCGCAATGTCATAGGTCAGCAGCTGGTCGTGTTAAGGCTGAGCTGCACGATCATCGGCGTTGCGCCGCCGGGATTCACCGGCGCCGGCGAGGGCGCGCCGCCGGCGCTCTACATTCCGATCACCACATACGGCGCGTTCAGCTCGCAGGCGCGCGATTACTGGACGCGGTATAACTGGGACTGGACCCAGGTGCTCGTGCGGCTGAAGCCCGGTGTAAGCGCAACGACGGCCAACGCCGATCTGACCAACGCATTCATCCAAAGCCGCGTCGCGGCGCGTGTGCTCCACCCTGATTTTGCGCAGGTCGAGAAGTACAACCCTCACGCGATCGCCGGATCGATGAACGCGGCGGCGGGGCCCGATCCCGGACTCGAGTCACGCACGCTGGTCTGGGTCGCGGGAGTGGCGCTGATCGTGCTGCTCATCGCGTGCGCAAACGTCGCCAATCTTCTCCTGGCGCGCGCGCTGCGCCGGCGCCGCGAAATTGCGCTCCGGCTCGCGCTCGGCGTGTCGCGAATGCGGCTGGCATCGCAGGCGCTCACGGAGAGTCTGCTGCTTGCGCTCATCGGATGCGCGCTCGGAGTGGCCGTCGCACAGTGGGGCGGCAGCGTGCTGGCAAAATTGTTCGTTCCGGAGGCGCCTGACTTCAGCGTCGTGACCGACTGGAGAACGCTGGCGGTCGCCGTGGGTGCCGCGCTCGCGGCGGGCATCCTCATGAGTTTCGCGCCGCTGCTTCTCGCCGGGAACGAGGACGTCGCGAAGACACTCAAGTCGGGCGTTCGCGACGGCACCTACATGCGGTCGCGACTTCGTTCGACGCTGCTCGTGACACAGGGCGCGCTCTCCGTTGTGCTGCTCGTCGGCGCGGGACTGTTCGTGAGGAGCCTCAATCGCGTGCACGACATGCACCTCGGATATGATGTTCGTCCGGTGATCGAAGTGAACTGGAACCGCCGCGGTGTTCAGTACTCGGACAGCGAGAAGGCGGTCACGCGGCAGCGTCTTCTCGACGCGGCGCTGACGATCCCGGGCGTCGAGCATGCGGCGTGGGTCAGCAATGTCGTGCTCGATGGCAGCAGCACGCAGACGCTGCGCGTCCGCGGAATCGATTCCGTGTCGAAACTCGGACGCTTCGACAGTCAAACCGCGACCGCCGATTACTTCGCGACGATGCAGACCCGAATTCTTCGCGGCCGCGGCATCGCGGCAACCGACCGCGCCGGCAACCAGCGCGTCGTCGTCGTCAGCGAAGGAATGGCGCACCGGATCTGGCCGGCGAAGGAACCACTTGGCGAATGCATCTCGATCGTGCTGCCCACGACGGTCAACGACACGACACCGTGCGCGACGGTCGTCGGCATCGCCGAGGACGCCGTGCACAACCCGATCGCGGACGAACCGTTCAGGTACTACATGCCTGTGGATCAGTTTCCCGAATTCGGAGCGACGAACCTGCTGGTGCGCGTCCGAGGCGATCCGGCCCGCGAGTCGGAGCATGTGCGCCGCGAACTCCAGAAGCTCGTGCCGGGCCTCTCATTTCTCACGGCGATCCCGCTCATCGATCTCGTCGACGGCCAGCGCCGGTCGTGGCAGCTCGGCGCGGCGATGTTCGTGGGGTTCGGCTTGCTCGCGCTCATCGTTGCCGCGATCGGCCTCTACGGCGTGATCGCGTATAACGTCGCGCAGCGGATGCACGAACTCGGCGTGCGCGTGGCGCTCGGCGCGCAGCCGGAAAACATTCTCAGCCTGATTGTCTCGCAGGGAGTGCGATTCGCGCTCGCCGGCGTCGCGCTTGGGACCGCGCTGTCGTTGGTCGCGGCGCGCTGGCTCCAGCCGCTGCTATTCCGGCAGTCGGCGCGCGATCCGCTCGTCTACGGCACGGTTGGAGCGACGCTGCTTGTCGTCGCCGTGATTGCCAGCGCCGTGCCCGCGCTGCGCGCAGCGAAGGCCGATCCGAACGCGGCGTTGCGTTCGGATTGATCGCGCGGCGGTCAAACGGCGGGGACGTTCCGGCTGTCTATCTGAAGCAGGACTTCCCCGCCTGTGCCAGAGGTTCCGTCATGACCGGACTGCCATCGCGATTCGTGGAAGAGTTTGCGCAGGATCTGCGTTATGCATTCCGCGGACTTAAACGCTCGCCCGGATTCACCCTCGCGGTCGTTCTCACACTCGGCCTCGGCATCGGCGCGAACGCCGCGATGTTTGGCGTGATCGACCGGCTCATGTTCCGGCCGTTTCCATATATGCGCGATCCGGCGCAGGTGCACCGCGTCTACATCCAGACGACCGGCCGCGGACAGGTCCTCACGCGATCGGTATTCCCGTACACAGTGTATCTCGATCTCGCGCGATGGTCGAGCGCATTCTCCGATCACGCGGCGTATGCACACCGTCCGCTGGCGATCGGATCGGGAGCCGACGCGCGCGAACGCGAAGTCGCCGGCGTGAGCGCGTCGTTTTTCGGTTTCTTCGATGCGCGTCCCGCAGCCGGACGGTTCTTCAATGCGGCCGACGATTCCATTCCGCGAGGCGCGGACGTGGCGGTGCTCGACTATGGATTCTGGCAAACGGAGTTCGGCGGGCGCGACGTGATCGGCACAAAGCTCGCCGTCGGGCCAGGAGTCGTGACGGTCGTCGGCGTGGCGCCGCGTGGATTCATCGGCGTGTCGAGGGGGCCCGCGCCCGCGGTGTATCTGCCGGTCACCACGATAGCGTATCTGTGGAACCAGGGGGACGCGCAAACTTTTTTCACGCGCTATACCTGGGACTGGACGAGCATGCTCGTGCGGACGAAGCCGGGCGTGAGTGCCGCCGCCGCGACGGCGAATCTCTCCGACGCCTACCGACGGAGCATGCTCGCACTCCAGGAGTTCAACCGGTCCACGGGCGCCAAGTGGGGACTCGCGCCGATCGACTCGGTTCGCCCGCATGCGATTGCGGGAGCCGTGCGAGAAGCGGCCGGCCCGGCCGCCGGCCTCGAATCACAGACGCTGCTCTGGGTGACCGGCGTCGCCATGATCGTATTGCTGATCGCCTGCGCAAACGTGACAAACCTGATGTTCGCGCGCGTGCTGCGCCGCCGGCGCGAGATTGCGGTGCGCATCGCGCTCGGCGTCGGCCGCCGGCGGCTCGTCGCGCAATTCCTCACGGAAAGCCTGCTGCTCGCGCTGCTCGGTTGCGCCGCCGGCGTCGCGATCGCGCAATGGGGAGGCGCGGCGCTGCGTCTGCTCGTCCTCGGCGAGGGCGCGGCGGGCGGCGTCGCGACCGATCTGCGCACGCTCGCGATCGCGGCGGCGTTTGCGTTCGGTTCGGGCGTGCTGATCGCGGTTGGCCCGGCGCTGTTCGCGCTTCGCGGAAATCTCACAGCGGATTTGCGCGCCGGCGGCCGCGGCGGCACATCGCAGCGTTCGCCGCTGCGCACCGGGCTGCTGGTGCTGCAGGGAACGCTGTCGGTAATTCTTCTCGTGGGCGCGGGACTCTTCGTTCGCAGTCTCGGAAATGTTCGCGAGTTGCACATGGGCTGGGATCCGGAGCCGGTCCTTGTGGCGCGCGCGACGCTTCGCGGTGTGCAGCTCGACAGCGGCGCAACGATCGCGCTCGGGCGGAGGCTGCTGGAATCGGCTCGAGCCATTCCCGGCGTGATTGCCGTGGCTCGCGTCAATGCAGATCCATTCGGCACGAACACCGATTACCTCGGCGTGGCGGGAATTGATTCCGTCGCGCGGCTCGGACGCTTCAACCAGCAATGGGCGACGCCTGACTATTTCAAGGCGATGGACACGCGCATTGTGCGCGGCCGCGCGTTCACGCCGGATGACCGGATCGGGGCGCCACTCGTCACCGTCGTCAGCGAGTCCATGGCTCACAGGCTTTGGCCCGCGCACGATGCAATCGGCGAGTGCATGCATATCGGGTCCGGCGCGACACCATGCACGACCGTGGTCGGGATCGCCGAGGACGCGGTTCAGGGTTCGCTCGCCGACGACCAGCATCTGCTTTACTACGTACCGTTCGACCAGAAGGTCGCAGACGGAGGCGCGGGCGCGCGCACGCTCATCCGCATGAACGGCCGCGATGCCGCGCGTTACATGGAATCGGTGCGCCGCGCATTGCAAAAGGAGATGCCGGGCGAATCGTATATCACCGTCAGATCACTGCAGGACGAAGTCGACGGCCAGCAGCGCTCATGGCGACTCGGTGCGACGATGTTCGTCGGCTTCGGCTTGCTGGCCCTGATCGTTGCCGCAGTGGGTTTGTACGGCGTCATCGCATACGACGTGGGCCAGCGGATGCAGGAACTCGGCATTCGCGTCGCGCTCGGCGCGCAGGCCTCGAACATCATCGGAATCGTGGTGGGTCACGGCGTGCGGCTGGCGATCGCGGGAGTCGCGGCGGGCATTGCGATCGCTCTCGCCGCGGCGCGGTGGTTCCAGCCACTGCTGTTCCACGAGTCCGCGCGTGATCCGGTCGTGTATGGACTGGTCGCGATCGCGCTGATGGTCGTCGCCATCGCCGCGAGCACCGCACCGGCCATTCGCGCCGCCGGCGCTGATCCGAACGCGGCGCTCCGGTCGGACTGAGCGCCCGAACTTCTATGGAGTGAACCCGGCGACCTTCCAGAGGGCACTGCTCTCGTACATCCGTCCGTCCTTCATCACGTAGCGCTGCGTGCGAATGTTCGAGATGTTGTCGAGCGGATTCTTGTCCAGCACGATCAGATCGGCGACTTTGCCGGCCTCGACCGTGCCGACTTCCCGCTCGAGATGCAGGGCTGCCGCCGGCACCGATGTTGCCGCGCGCAACGCGTCCATCGGCGAGAATCCGGCCATCACGTAGAGTTCCATCTCGCGGTACACGCTGAACCCGGGAATCCCCTCGTCGGTGCCCGCGACGATCGGAACGCCCGCCTCGTGAAGCGCGCGGATCGTCGCGAGTGAACTTTGCAGCCGTGCGTGCGCCGTCGCCGGATCCGTCGTGGCCGAACCCCAATTTGCGACGCGAAACTGCACGAATGGCGGCGGGAGATGCTGCAGTACCGGCTGAAACGTTTGCACGGATTCGTCGCGCGAGTGCCCGCCGATCTCGTTCCACGATTCGGTCGGATCGATCACCGTGCCGTGCGCTTTCAAATACGCGATCGTCGCCCTCGTCGCGTCGCTCGACGGATCGCCGCGCACGGGAAGATGCGCGAACTGATCCATCCCGGAATCGATGGCGGCGGTGATCGAGAGCGAACGCGGGAGATGTCCGGTGACGCTCATGCCCAGCTTGTGCGCTTCGTCGCAGATCGCCGAGACGACTCCCGGAGAAAGCAGATCGTACAGCTTCATCTGCTCGAAGCCGAAACCGTGATATTTTCGCACGATCGCGCGGCCCTCTTCGGGCGTGTTCGCGCTGAACGCGCCGAATGCGTTCGGCCCGTCGCCATCGACGAGGCCCGCGACGTGGATCCGCGGACCTGTCACGCGACCCGAGTCGACCGCTTCGCGCAGCGCGAGAATGAACGGCAGTTCGTTTCCCATGTCGCGCACCGATGTCACGCCGGCCGCGATGTACACCGGAATCCACTCGATCTGGTGCAGATGCGCATGCATGTCCCACAGTCCGGGAACGATCGTCTTGCCGCGCATGTCGAACGATTTCGTGTCGAGCGGCACTTTGATCGTCGCGCCCGGACCTGCGGCCACGATCAGACCATCGGCGACGATCACCGTCGCGTCGGGAACCGGGGGGCCGCCGCTGCCGTCGATGAGCGTCGCGCCGACGAGCGCGACTTTGCCGCGCGCATTGCCGGATGACTTCGAGGCGAGATCCTGCATTCCTGAGCGCGCTGCGACCGTCATCGGGGCCGACGCGGATGAAATTGCCGTGAGATCGCGGATCGCCGCGCGCGTCGCGATTTGCATCAGGTCGTCGTAGGCCGGCACAAGTTCCGCGCGCACGGCCTTGGTCGAAAGCCCGCCAGCCGCCGAGGTGAACATGGCGAGCCGGCCGTCGCCATCGAGCCACGCGTATTCGATTCCCCACACCACCCCGTCAATCGCGTAGCGAGTCAACGCGATTTTGCGGCCGGCGACCGTGACGTTGTCGGTGCCCTGCGCGCGAATCTTCACCGGGTTGAACGGATCCGCCGGAAACACAGCAAGCGACGCGGGCGAACCGTGCGCTTTCCAGTAGCGGAGCAGCGCGAGGTGCTGCGAGACCGGCGTGTATTGCGAAATCGCGAACGCAATCGGCGGCAAGTCGATTTTCGACGTGCTCGCTCCGCGCACAATCGTCGCCCGACGCGCCGCCACGCTCACGTCGAGCGCGGGCGTGCGCGACGTATCGGTCAGCCGGTCGACCTTCAGCGAGACAGGTGTGTAGTCCGCCGCCAGCTGCATCGCCGCCTGCGTGTGGATACGCCTGCCGCGATCGATGTAACTCCAGTCGGCGTCAAGCTGCACACCCCCGCCGGCGGTGGCGATATTGTACCGTTCCCAGCCGACCGGACGGCCGACGTAGTAGATTCTGAGCGAGTCGCTCACGGCCTGCGCGCGCACGACGGATGCGCCGGCGAGCGATGCGAGAACGAACGTGACGAATCTGCAACGGCGCATCATGCGGTCTCTCTCCCATGTGATGAATTCGCTTGGTAAGAAAGTACTGCGAAGCGACCGCGTTGCCCAACCGGTTTTGACATGCGAGTCCTGATCGTAGGTGCCGGCGCGCTGGGAGGTTATTTCGGCGCGCGACTGCTGGAAGCCAAGCGCGACGTCACCTTCCTCGTACGCCCGCGGCGCGCGGCGCAGCTCGCGAACACGGGGCTCGTCGTAAAAAGCAAACTCGGCGACGTGAGCATCGCCGACCCGCCGATCGTGCTGGCGGAAAATATTTCGGCGCCATTCGACCTCATCCTCGTCGGCTGCAAGGCGTACGATCTCGACGCGACGATGGAATCGTTCGCGGCCGCGGTCGGACCCAATACGATGATCCTGCCGATTCTCAACGGCATGAAGCATATCGACTCTCTCTCGAGGCGGTTCGGCGCGCAGCATGTGCTCGGCGGACTCTGCATCATTTCGGCGACACTGGACGACGACGGTATCGTCCTGCACCTGAACGATCTGCAGATCCTCGTCTACGGCGAACTCGACGGCACGCGCTCCGCGCGGATCGAGGCGATCGAAGAAGTGTTCGCGGGCGTGCAGGGCGATCTTCGCTCGACGACCACGATCGTGCAGGAGCTGTGGGAAAAGTGGGTGATGATCGCGTCGCTCGCGGGAATCACGAGTTTGATGCGGGCGCTGATCGGGGATATCGAGCGCGGCGGCGGTGCGGAGATTGCGCTGGCACTGTTCGCCGAGTGCGCGGCCGTCGCAACGACCGCGGGTTATCCGCCGCGGCAGGCGCTATTCGACCGGGCGCGCACGACGCTGACGATGGCCGGATCAACACTCACGGCGTCGATGATGAAGGACATCGAGCGCGGGGCGCGCACGGAAGGGGACCACATAATTGGAGATCTGATCGCGCGGCGGGTGGGGCCGGGTGATGAGACGTCCGTTCTGAACATTGTATATGCACATCTAAGAACGTACGAGAATCGGCGTGAGCGCGAGGGAAAGTGAAAAGCCAGTGAGAGTGAAAAGCCAGTGAACTGTTAACCACTAACTGTTGGTAGTTAACGAAGGTCTGAAAATCAGTCCGGGCCACGATCCGCCTCGAAAGGGTTCGTGGCCCGGACTGATTTGTCGACCTTGGTTAACCGACCAACAGTTAGTTGTTAACAGTTCACTCGTCCGATACTTACTCCGGCAGCTTAACCGTCGGTTGCCCGCTGGTTTTAAGCTTCACATTCAAAGCCGCCAGCCCAGTCGTGCTCAGCGCTCTCCACTTCCCCATCACCGCCGTCTCCGCCGCTCTAGCCTTCGAGCACGCCGCCACCTGATTCGCCGTCGGCGCGACGTCAGCCCCCTGCATCGCCATCGCAGCGGCGTTCATCTCCGCACTCACACTCTCGAGCGTGGGCGCCCCCGCGGCGGCTGCGGCGCCGCCGCGCCCACCACCGCCTCCACGTCCGCCGCGCCCGCCGCCACCGCCCGCCGCTCCCGGCGGCGCAATCGAATCGAGCTTCGCCTTGAATGCCGCGGCATCCGCGCCCTGAACCTTGTCGAGATCCGCCGCGAGCGCGCGGGCGCGCACGTATGCGTCACGTGCGTTTCTCGCGCCGTCGTACATCTCGGTGGTCAATGATGTGAGCTGCGCGAGGCCGAGCGCCGGCGTCTTGATGCGTGGATCCAAGTGCAGCGTGATCGGCTGCGTGTACGTCTTTCCTCCAACGGAGAGTCGCACGGTGTACGCACCCGGAGCCGCCCACGGCGCCGCGACGCCGGGAAACGTCAGGTGCGGCACCGCACCCAGCGAGCCGCCGCCGCGACCGCCACCGTCCGTGATCGGATCGTAGTGCATTTCCCAGATCACGCGGTGCATTCCGGCGCGCTTCGACACGATCATCTGCGGCGCCGGCCAGTAGAGCGGCAATCCGCAGTCCGCCGCGTTCGGTGTCTTCTGGCAGAGCTTGTTATACGCAACGGGATCGAGCGCGGGATCCGGATCGCGAATCGGATCTTCACTCGAATACGTGCGGACGACGCGATTTCCGGCGCCGAGGATTTCGATTTTCACCGGGCCCATTGCATCGGACGCGAGATAGTAGTTGATGATCGCGCCGGGCGGCGGATTTTCCCCGGCGAGCAGTTCCGGCGGCCACGGCGTCGGGCTGTTCGTTGCCCATCGCACCCGCACAGCGGGTTCGGGTTTGAACAGATACGCCTCCGTCGCCGCCTTCATTTCCGCGTACTGCCGGAGCGGCGTCACGTCGTCGAGAATCCAGTAGCCGCGCCCGTGCGTGCCCGCGACGAGATCGGAGCACATGCACGTGCTGTCGTCCTTCACCGCGAGATCGCGCACGGAAATCGCCGGCATGTTGAGGCGAAGCGACTGCCAGTGATCGCCGTCGTCGAACGAGACCCACACCTGCGTGTCGCTCGCGCCGTAGAGCAAACCTTTTTTGCGCGGATCTTCGCGAATCGAATTCACCACCGAGCCCGGCGCGATGCCGTTGTTGATCTCCGTCCACGATTTTCCGCCGTCGTGCGTGCGGAAGAAGTGCGGATTGAGATCGTCGACGCGCATCGTGTTCACCGCGATGTACGCGGTCTGCGAATCGAAATGTCCGGCGTCGAGATTGAACACGCGCATCCACGGCTTCACCGATGGCGGCGTCACGTTCGTCCATTTCAGTCCGCCATCCATCGTCACCTGCACGACGCCGTCATCGGTGCCCGCCCACAGCACGTTGATGCTGCGCGGCGACGGCGAAAGCGCCGTGATCGATCCCGCGGGTGCGACGGTGATGCTGCTCGAATAGTGTTGCGCCGTCGGCGGAATCTCCCAGCTCGCGCGGGTGAGATCGCCGCTGATGCGCGTCCAGTCCTTTCCGCCGTCGACCGTCTTGAACACGGCGTTGTTCGCATAGTACAGCGTCTTCCAGTCAGTGGGCGACCACTCGAGCGGCATCGTGCGCACATTGCGCGCGAATCCGGTGAGATCAGGGCCGACGTTCGACGTCTGGCCCGTGATGCGATCGTAGAGCGAAACGTTGTTGCGTCCGCCGCCGAACACGTGATCCGGATTCTTCGGATCCGGCGCGGCCTCGCCGTATTCCGAAATATTTGCCGGGTGCCAGTCGTGGAATGTGATCTCGCCGTCGTTCGACCGGCTGTCGACGCACGCCGATCCGGAATCCTGCTGTCCACCGCACACGCGGTACGGAAATGCGAAGTCAGTCGTCACGTGATACATCGCCGCGGTCGGCTGATTGTACCAGTTGCTCCAGCTCGCGCCGCGGTTCGCCGACACCACTCCGCCCTGATCGCTCACGAGCAGAATGATGTTCGGATTCGCCGGGCTGACCCACGCCTTCTGATAGTCGTCGCCGCCCGGCGCGCCGCGCACCGCGGACCAGGTAAGACCCGCGTCCTCAGTGCGCCAAAAAACCGTCGACGCGCTGTAGACGACATTCGGATTGGTC
>DASYSH010000404.1:0-3041 GCA_036003525.1 Gemmatimonadaceae bacterium
CACGCCTCGGCGGGTACAACTACGTGTTCCTCACGTTCAACACGTTCGACGCCGCAACCGACAAGCCGAACCCGCTGTTTGGAAATCGCGAATTGCGGCGCGCCCTCACGATGCTGCTCGACCGTCCGCTGCTGGTGCGCAGCGTGTTCGACACGCTCGGCCGCATCGGACTCGGCCCGTTCGTGCGCGCACAGTGGTCGGCCGATACGACGATCACGCAAATCGGATTCGACAGGGAAAAGGGCGGCCGCGTGCTCGATTCGCTCGGCTGGCGCGCGGGCAGCGACGGCGTGCGCGCACGCAACGGCCGGCGGCTGGAGTTTTCGCTGCTCGTGCCGCCGAGCCCGGCGCGTCAGCGAATGTCAGTGCTGATCCAAGAGCAGCTGCGCCTCGCGGGAGTCGCCGTGAAGATCGAAAAATTGGACGGAAACGCGATGAGCGACCGCGCGGGCAAACATGCGTTCGACGCGCTCATGGGCGGCTGGACGGCGACGCCTTCGCCAGCCGGCATCAACCAAACGTGGACGACGGCGGCGGCGCAGGGCGGCGGACTCAACTGGGGACGGTACGAGAACCCGCGATTCGACGCGCTCGTCGACAGCGCAATGATCGCGCGCTCGAAAGCGTCGGCGATGGCGCATTATCGCATGGCGTACCAGTTGATGGTCGACGACGCGCCGGTGATCTGGCTGTACGAAGCACCCGCGCTCGCCGCGTCGAATGCGCGCCTCCACACCGGTGTCATGCGCGCCGATGCATGGTGGACGGGAATTCTAGGATGGACGGTCACGCCGGGCAGGCAGGCTCCGCGTGATTCGGCGCCCGCAAAGTCTCCGTAGCGGGTTTCTTTGAGTCGTTTTCTCCTTGCGCGCGGCGCCCAGGCCGTTGCCGTCATCGCGATAGTCGCGACGCTCGCATTCGTGCTCGTGCACATCGCGCCCGGGGATCCGTTCGCGCAAAATCTCGACGATCCGGCCAACACGGCATCGACACACGCGCAGCAGCTGCACCAGTGGGGCTATGACCAGCCCATCGCGGTTCAATATGCGAAATGGATGGGAAATCTCGCGCGCGGCGAGTTCGGCTGGTCACACAGCAGAAACCGTCCCGTCTCGGAAGTGATTATGCAGACCGTTCCGCGCACGCTTCTGCTCATGGGCACCGCGCTCATCGCGGGACTGTTCGCGGGCGTCGCGCTCGGCACATGGCAGGCCGCTCGTCGCGGCACGTTCGCCGAGCGCGCATCGGGAGTCGCCGCGATCGCCGTCCTCTCGATTCCCGAATTTCTCATCGCGCTCGCAGCACTCGCGCTGCCGGCCGCGGCGTGGCACTGGTTTCCGGTGAGCGGTATCGGCGATCCGGCGCTGCACGACTCCATGACCGCGCTCGGACGGGCGGCCGACACCGCACGCCATCTGGTGCTGCCGGCCGGAACGCTCGCGCTCGTGACGGCGGCCGGAGTCTCGCGATATCATCGCGCCGCAATGCTGGCCGTGCTCCCGGAGGAGTTCGTGCGAACCGCGCGCGCAAAGGGTGCCGGCGAATACTCTACGGTCGTTCGACACGCGCTGCGCAACGCGCTCGGCCCGGTCATCACGATTCTCGGATTGATCATCCCGGCGCTGTTCGGCGGCGCGGTGTTCGTCGAGACGATTTTCAACTGGCCCGGGATCGGCCGGATGATGTTCGACGCCGTTCATGGCAGCGATTATCCGCTCGTTCTCGCGGGCGTCCTGATTGGCACGGCGCTCGTGGTCGCCGGAAACATGCTCGCGGACCTGCTGCAGGCGGCCGCCGATCCGCGGCTGCAGCATCCGGCGGGGCCGCGGCCTCGCGCGACATGAAACTCGCCGCCGCCGTGCTGCTGATATTCGTGCTCACCGCGATCGCGGCGCCGGCGATTGCGCCGTACGATCCGCGCGTGACCCCGCAATCCGAAACGCAAAAGAACATTCCGCCGAGCGCCGCGCACCCGTTCGGCACGGACCAGTTTTCCCGCGACGTACTGAGCCGCGTGATTTACGGCGCGCGCGTGTCACTCGGCGTTGCCGCGCTCGCCGCGCTTCTCGCGCTCACGCTCGGCGCGGCCGTTGGTTCGCTCGCGGGCTTCGCCGGCGGCTGGAGCGACACAATCTGCATGCGATTCGTCGACGCCGTTCTTTCGGTGCCGCGCGTGCTCCTCCTGCTCGTAATCGTCGCGAGCACCGGCCCGCTGTCGGTGGGCGGAATAATTCTCCTGCTCGGTCTCACGGGCTGGGCCGGCACGAGCCGGCTCGTGCGCGGCGAGGTGCGCGCGCTAATGCACCGCGACTACGTGATCGCGGCGCGCGCGACCGGGTCGCGTGAGTGGCATGTCTTTTTTGCGCACATTCTGCCTGGTGTCGTGCCGCAGCTGCTGGTCACGGGAACGCTCGCGCTCGCCGCGGTGATTCCGCTCGAGGCCGGACTTTCATTTCTCGGCCTCGGCGTGCAGCCGCCAACGGCAAGCTGGGGCAACATCATCAGCGACGCGGCCGAGCGGCCGGGGGAAACCTGGTGGGTCGTGCTCTTCCCCGGGCTCGCGATTGTCTGCACTGTGCTTGCGGTGAACACCATCGGAGAGCGGCTGCGGCGAAAACTCGACGCGCGACAGGCAATTCTGCCGTGAGCGAATCTCGACCGCTTCTGGCCGTGCGCGACCTGACCGTGACATACGACGGCGACGCGGGACCCGCGCGCGCGGTCGACGGCGTTTCGTTTGCAGTGAGCGCGGGCGAGACCGTCGCGCTGGTCGGCGAATCGGGATGCGGCAAGACATCGGTCGCATACGCACTGATGCGCGTGATGGCGCCGGGCGCGCGGATCGGTGCATCCAGCCGGATTGAATTCGACGGCGCGGACCTGCTCGCGCTCGACGAACGCGCAATGCGCGACCTGCGCGGCCGGAAAATCGCGATGATTTTTCAGGAGCCAGCGTCGGCGCTGAATCCGGTGATGAAGGTCGGAGCGCAGGTCGCGGAAGTCGCGCTCCTCCACGGCGAGAAATCAAAGGGCGCGGCGTG
>DASYSH010000405.1:0-3383 GCA_036003525.1 Gemmatimonadaceae bacterium
GCTCGCCGAACCCGCGACGCGCTCGAGTTTCTTGAAATCGCTCTGCAGACGATCGCCGGAAAATTCTTCGTCGATCTCGACGGACGCTTTGATCTGGCGTTCGTTGTTCGCGATTTTTTCCTCCATCCGCGCGAACGCCTCGAACGCGCTCTTCTCCGACATGCCCGACATCGTCTGCGCGATGCGCTGCTGCGCCTGCGCGGAACGCTGGCGCGCGAGCAGGAGATTTTTCTTGCGCTTCGCCTCTTCGATCTTGTCGTTGAGGTCGCGCAGAGAATTTTTCAGCTTCTCGACGGTCGCCTGCTGCGCGTTCCAGGTTTCCTCGAGCTGGTTCGCGTGCGTCAGGCTCTCCGTGTGGCGGAGCAGCGCCTGCTTCGCGAGATCGTCGCGCCCCTGCTTTACGGCGAGCATGGCCTTCGCCTCCCAGTCCTGCGCCGATTTATATTCGGCGTCGGCCTGATCCTTCAGCCGCTTTTCGTCGGCGATCGAGCTGGCCACCTGCTGCTTGGCCTGCGCGAGCTGATTGCGCATGTCGACGAGAATCTGGTCCAGCATCTTCTCCGGATTCTCCGCCTTCGAGATCAGGTCATTGATGTTGGACTTGAACAGCGTGGCGATGCGATCAAAGATGCCCATCGTCAGCGAGCCTCGCGAAACGACGCCAGTTCGCGAATGTGCGACGCGAGCGCCAGGGTGATGCTTTCGTATGCGGAGAGGAACTCCTCGAAATCGAGATGCTCGAGCTCGAGGGCCTCGGTGAGTACCACTTCATCCTTTTGAATGCCGTATGCACCGTGGAGCAGGTCGGTTCCATTGAGCTGGAGCAGACGATGCTCGAGTGCGTTCCGCTGCGGCCCGTCGTGCGGAAGGTCCATGACCTTGATCCGCAGCACCACGACCGGCGGCGAATAATTCACCACGACGCCGAAATCGAGTGCGCCGGCCGGCCGGACATTCCAGATGCCGTCCGAGACTTCGGAATGCACCGCGCCGTCCGCCGAAAGGCGGTCCAGAAAACTGACGATGTCTTCGTGCGTGACCATTGGGAACGCTCGGGCTGTTGGCTATGGACGCACTACGCGCCCGGTTCGTCCCGAAGTTTCACCCAGACACGCGGAAACCGCTAGGAGCCGACTCCCACGGCCCGCGTCGCAAACGCCGGCGTAATGCGGCCTCGAAGCGCCAGGCTGGCGACCGCGACGCCAAGCTCCAGCGGTTCGATCGGTTTCGTCACATGAAGCTGGAACCCTGCGAGCATGGCGCGATTGCGGTCCTCCATGCGCGCGAACGCGGTCAGCGCGAGCGCCGGAGTCAGGCGCAGTTCTTCGTTCTCGAGCTGGCGCACTTCGCGAATGAATTCGATTCCATCCTTGCCCGGCATTCCGATGTCGCTGATCAGAACTTTCGGACGGAACCGGTCGAGAAGAACGAACGCATCATCCGCCGACGCGGCGACACGGACATCGGCGCCGTGTTCAGACAACAGGCGCGCGACCAGCTCGCGCGAGTCGGCATTGTCGTCGACCACCAGAACGCGCACCCCCTTGAGCGAGCTCGTCGCGAAATCGATCGAAAACTCACCGCTCGAGGTGACCTCGCGCGGACCATCACACTGCGTAGCGGCGACGACAGGAAGCGCGACGACGAATGTGGCGCCCATGCCTTCGCCCGCGCTCTTCGCGCGCACTTCGCCGCCGTGAAGGTCGACGAGCTGTTTGACGATCGAGAGGCCGAGCCCAAGCCCGCCATGCCGCCGGACGATCCGGCCGTCCTCCTGGCGGAACCGTTCGAATACATGCGGGAGAAAATCCGGCGTGATCCCCTGTCCGGTGTCGCTGATCGAGATCTCCGCCGTCGAGTTCACGCGCTCGAGCAGCACTTCGATCTTCCCGCCGGGCGGCGTGAACTTCACCGAGTTCGCGAGCAGATTCCACACCACCTGCTGGAGCCGGACGGCGTCGGCGCGCACCGGCCCCGCGAGCGGATCGAGAATGGAGCGAATGTGCATGTTCTTTGCCTGTGCGAGCGGACGAACTGCGTCGATTGCCGCTTCCAGCACGGGATCGAGCGCGGTCTGCTGAAACGCGAGACGAAGTTTTCCCGCGATGATCCGGCTCATGTCCAGCAGGTCCTCGATCAGCTGTGTCTGGGCGCGCACGTTTCTGTCGATGACGGCAATGCCCTTCGAGACTGTCGCCGCATCGTGCGGCGCGAGGCGGATCACCTGCGCCCAGCCGAATATCGCGTTCAGCGGCGTACGCAGCTCATGCGACAGCGTCGCAAGAAACTCGTCCTTCATGTGACTGATGCGCTCGGCGTCGGCGCGCGCCTGCCGTTCGTCACGCAGGGCCTTCGACAAATCCTTTTCGCGCTGAGCGAGAGCGCACTCGGCTTCTTTCCTGCGCTCGACCTCCTGCTCGAGGAGCTCGGCCTTCTGCCGGAGCAGCGCCATGGCGCGCGACTCGTTGATTTCACCCGGCACGGATGAAAATCTCCCGGCAGTCGTCTTGATAAAGCTGAACACAATGGTCGGTCAACATCGCCCGCGTGCCTCTGGCTGCCCGTCTGCTTTTTCGTTTTACGCCGACGGTCCCGGCCGTGGCCTCCCGGTGCGTCCCGAGAGACTCGCGACGGCCACCATCAATTCTGTCGGCTCAATCGGTTTTGCAAGATGAAGGTTGTAACCCGCAATCATGGCGCGCATCCGATCCTCAGAGCGCGCAAATGCAGTCAATGCTATCGCCGGTATTTCACCGCCTTCGTCCCTCGATCTCCTGCGCACGTCTCTGATCAGCGCGTATCCGTCCATCACAGGCATCCCGATGTCGCTGATCAGCAGATCGGGCGGCGCAGCCGAAAAAACATCGAGCGCTTCGCGGGCCGATCCCGCCGTGCGAACTTTCGCGCCGTGATCCTCGAGCAATCGCTGAAGAAGGTCACGCGCATCTGGTTCGTCGTCAACTACCAGAATGTCGACGTTGTTGAGATTTTGCACTTGGTCGATGTCGCCGCCAAGCTGGCTCGATGATGACGGGTGCACTCGCTCGCCATTCGTCCCGTTCGCATGGAGCAAAATGAGCGGAAGCACCACCGTAAACGTCGAACCTTTGCCGGTTCCGGGACTCTTCGCGCGTACACCGCCGCCATGCAGTTCGACGAGGCTCTTCACGATCGCGAGGCCAAGTCCGTTTCCACTGTGAGCGCGGATGCCGGAGGTTTCTGTCTCGCGGAATCGATCGAAAATATGCGGCAGGAGTTCCGGTTCGATTCCCTGCCCCGAGTCGGATACGATGATTTCGAGATGCGAGTTGACGCGCTCCAGCGAAACCTGAACGCGTCCGCCGCCCGGCGTAAATTTCACCGCGTTGCGGAGCAGTTCCCAC
>DASYSH010000406.1:0-5867 GCA_036003525.1 Gemmatimonadaceae bacterium
CGGCGAGAACGGACGAGATGAGCACGTTGCCGCCGGGGAGCGAGAGATACGGCGTGCCGCGATTCTCCGAGTAGGAAATCGCGGACGAAAGCTCGTTGAGATAGCCGCCATCCTTGCCGAGGTAGCGCACGTACGAGCCGAGCAGCATCCCGGAGGCGTTGGTGTTGGTGCCGGCGAGCGTCGAAATCGCGGACGGCGAGAGCGACGTCGGATCGGCACTCCTGTATGAGCCGAGCGCGGTGAGCGACCAGCTCGGCAGCGGCGTGGAACCTTGGGGAATTGTCGGCAGGCGGTGATCGATGCGCTCGGCAAATGAAAGGCCCGTGGTGGTCAGCCGCGGCGCGACGCCCGCGCTGACGGGCACGTGCAGCGCGCCGAGCGTCTGGAGCAATTTCGCGGCGGAATCGCGCGAAACACCGGAGAGACTCAGTGCGGCTGCGTCGAGGGCGTTCAGCGATGCGACCGACGCGGTGCGGCGCGTGAGTTGCAGGCCGTAACTGTAATACAGCTGATCGAGCGCATATGCGCCGCTGCCGCCTTCGCTGAGCGAGATGTTGGAATATTCCTGACCGATGTGCGACGCGATCGGATCCGAGAACTGCAGTGACGGATCGTCGAACGTCAGATGTGCCGAGCGCGACGCGATGTTGGCGCCGCCGGAAATGCTTTGGCTGATGTTTGCGCCCGCGGCGCCGCCGATGGTCGGATCCCACGGCGAAGTTTGAAAGCGCGTGCTCGTGCGGAGATCGCGGGGAAGATCGCCGCCGCTGAAGTTCATCCCGTTGAGCGTCGTGTTGTTGGCGTCGCTCGACATTCCGAACGCGGAGATCCCCCCGGATCCGACGGCAAGTCCGGGGATCAGCGTGGCCATCGCGTCGACGTTGTTGGCGAGGTCGGGCGGGAGCGCGCCGTTGACGCCGTCGACGGTTTTGTCGTTGCCAGATGTTCCGGTGGTTCCGTCGCCGTTGAGCGACGCAGTCGGATGCGGCTTCCGCGCGGCGACGCGAACGGTTGCGACGGTCGTTATCGAAGACGCGAGCTTCGCGTCGACGACGAAGGTGGAGTCTTTGCCGGTGCGCGTGAGGCGAACGCGAAATGGTTTTCGTCCCGTGGCGCCGATGTAGAGGATGTACTCGCCGGTGCCGTCGGGTATGGCCAGCGCGTACCGGCCGGCGCTGTCCGTGGTTTGGCGAACGGTGTTGGTCGTCGGCGCGACGGTGATGATGACGTCGGCGCCGGAGATGACGGCGCCGCTGTCGCTGGTGACGCGGCCGCGGACGGAGTCCGGGCGGGTCTGGGCGGCAGTCGCGCGTGAAAACGCCGCCAGCGCGACGGCGAGCGTCCACGCCCGCCACATGATGTACGATCCCGATTTATCAGGCATGCGTATACTTTAGAATTATGGCCGATGGCGCAAGCGAACCCTCCCAGCACGACGAAGACGCCAGCGTAACCCGCGCGTACTACACGCTCGCGTTCGTCGCAATTATCGTCATCGTCGGCTGGTGGCTTGCCGACAGCTTCAGCGAGCATAATCAAAGGCTCGAGTGTCTCGCGGCGCACCGGCACAATTGCGTGCCGCTCGATACCTCAGAACGCGGCCACTAAAAACCAGCCGCGCTACTGCATTTCCTCGGCGAGACTGATCGCGAGTTCTTTCAAATGCGGAAGCGCGTCGTCGCTGCGGCCGGCGTAGTACAGCGACGCGCCGAGATTGGTGAGCTTCGTGTCCTGCGGATAGAGGCGCTCTGCGGTCGAGAACGCGCTGATCGCATCCTGCTGGCGCCGCACCGAAAGATCGGCGACACCGAGCAGCACCAGATGCTGTTCCGTCGGGAACTGCGTGGCGACGTTGCGCAGATGCGGAATCGCCTCGTCGAATTTTCCCATCTTCATGAGCACGAGCGCCATCGTGCGCTCGACCGGCGCGTTCGACGGATCGTCCGTCAGCGTATGCTGCAGGAGCGCGAGCGCCTCCGCATAGCGCCCCTGCGCCGCCTCGACCACCGCGAGGTGCGCGCACCCGAAATGACAGCTCGAGTCGCGCTGCATCGCCGCGCGGAACGCGACGCTTGACTCCTCGTAGTGCGACGGGCCCTCGCGGAAGAGCGCCATGCCGAGATTGTCCCACGCCCTTGGATTTTCGGGCGCCTGCGCGACCGCGTCGCGCCACAAGAGTTCGGAGGTCGAATAGGTGTGGCTGCGATTCGCGGTGGTCAGCGTGAGAACGGTCGCGAGCGCGCCGAACCCGATCCACAGCTGCCGCGTCGTCATCGCCTTTACGTATTGCCGGCGCGACCACTCCACGCCGACGACCATCAGCACGAGCACCGACGCGAGCGCGAGATAGATCCGCCGTTCGGCTGCGATCTCCGTCGGGATCGGAAGGACGCTCGACGACGGCGCGAGCAGTATGAAAAACCATGCGCCGAGAAATGCGAGCCAGCCGAGCTGCGGCAGACGGCGCCACGCGCGAATCACGACCGCGCCGAATGCCGCGAGCAGAAGCGCGCCCGGAACTCCGCGCAGTCCGGTGATGAGGCCTGTGCCGTAGTCGATATTGAAGCCGTTGGGCCAGAGCACGAGCATCAGGTAATGCGCGATCGCCCAGCACTGCGTGTAGAAATAGCCGTACCACGGCATGCCGAGATTGAATCCGACGGTCCCGCCGCGGCTGCCGGCGGAGATGAGCGCGAACGCCGTCAGCGTCGCGGCGGTGAGCGCGACGTAGAAACGCGAGCGCCCGTTCGGCGCATTCCGAATCTCGCTCCACGAATTGAAACGAAATGCGCGATCGTAGAGGATCACGGCGAGCGGCACCGAGATCGCGATCTCCTTGCTGCCCACTCCGAGAACGGCGGCGAGCACCGCGGCGACGTACCAGCCGATGCGCGCCGAATTTTTTTCGGAATCCCATGCGCGCAGTGAGCAATACATCGTGAGCAAATAGAAGAGCGACGCGAGCCCTTCGGTTCGCTGCACGACATAATTGATGACTTCGCTCTGAATCGGGTGCAGGACCCAGAGCGTGCAGACCATGCCGGCAATCGAATCCGCGAGCGGGCGCCAGTCGCCGGGAATTGTTTCTTCGCGGATCGCGCGGCGGAGGACACCGAACAGCAGCGCCGCCGTGCAGAGATGGAAGAACAGATTGAAGAGGCGATACGAGACGGCCTTGTTCACGCCATCCGGATCGCGCCGCTCGTCGACGCGGAGAATCGAGTTGATCGAACGGTTCGCCGCGAGCGACAGCGCGACGACGGGGCGACCGGAGATCGGTGAGCCGGGCGGCGGCGTGAACGAGAGCAGCGACGAACCGGCGGTCTGCGCGGCCTTGGTCGCACCAACGATGATGACATCGTCCATGACGAACGGCGCAGAGAACGCGGGCAGATACGCGAGAATCGCCGCGGCGATGACGGCGACGATGATCCAGCGCATACTGCGATTCGGTTGTGTGTTCGTTACTGCAGCCACCGACCCATCCTATCGCGGGTTGCGTTCGCTCGCGGCTGGATGGCTGCATCGCCTTCCCGACCGTCCGCAATTAGACACGCGGGACGCGGAAAGTGTTGCACCTCTGGTGGCGCAAAGTTGTTATGTGATCAGGGCTTGCGGGTGTCCGACGCTCAGCGTAAAGATTTTTTCGTCGACCCTGCAACCGCGAACGTCGCCGGCGCCGCCTACGATTTCTTTTCGCCGATCCACGTCTGAAGCGTCGCCCTGCCCCAGTCTTCGAGTTTTCGCACGTAGGTATCCGCGTCGAACTCGCCGAGGTCGGCAATCGTCACGGCGTAATGCGTGCCCGCGGCCGGTACTTTCGGGACCGGCGGCACGTCCCACTCGGCGGGCGGAAGGTTTTGACGCTCACGCATCGCGGCGGCGAGTTTCGCGCGATTGTCGCCTTTCACCCAGACGCGATACAGCATGATCCAGCACGCGCTGAGCTGCGCCTCACTGCGATCGGCGGGGTGCTGAAGCGCGAACGTCGAGAACGCGAGACCGTGGCGGCTTCCCCACGGCTGCACGCGTGAATGATCGAGCGCGAGGAGTTTGTCGAACTGCTCATCGCACGTTTGCGAATCGCCGGCGAAAGTTGCGCCGCACTGCGGGCACGTCGAGCTCACGCGATCATCCCCTCGTCATCCACGGTCACTTTGCGGCCCGGCACGAATCGCAGCGGCATCGTTGCGCCCGGTGCGAGTGCATTCCAATCTGCGCGAAGACGCACGAGCGCGCGATGGATCGCATCGAAATCCGGTTCGCTCATTTTAAATCCTGACGCGGCGACAGTCCAGTTGAAATCGTCGACGGTCAACCATTGTGACACGATTTCCATGCGCGAAACCTCGCCAGCGACCACCTCTGCTACACCTGCCTCCGGAGGAATGTTTGCTTTCGCGTCTTTTTCGAAGTCCTGGATGGTCCAGCCCTCCGCGCAGAGACCGATGAAGCCGTGTGTGATCCCAAGCACAGACTCGACGACGTAGTGAGCGAGATCGTGGACGGGACCGAATCCGCGCGCGTCACCGATCGGCGACGATGTGCGCGAGCCATCGGCGCGCACGAACGTGAGGATCGCGGCGCCATCGGATTTCTTCTTGAATTCCAGCGTTACTTCGGGCATCGCCTGCGAGAGGTTACAGCGCCCGCACGAAACTGTCGATGGCGTCGGCGACGCGCGGGTCTGTAGGACCGGTGAGGCCGAAGATTTCCTGCGGCGACGCACCCGGCGGAACAGGCTTGTACATGTGCTGCAGTCCCTCGAACACGCGATACGTCGTCGGCCGCGAGCCGCGCGCGTCGCGCAGCGTTTCCGAGTGGTGCACGGGTACGCTCGCGTCGATCGTGCCCTGAACGATGAGCACGGGCTTCTCGTAGTTCGCGATCTCGGCGACCGGATCGGTCGCGTCGCATTCGCGCATGTACGCGACCGCCTCGGGCGGCATGCTCAGCAGCGCGCCGGCGCCGAACGGACCCGACGACTGCGCCCGAAGTTCGTCCGGAATCGGCTCGCCTTTCCGAATGTGCGCCACGATTTTTTCGAGAAGAACCGCGGGACCTTCGCCGGAGCCCGGCACGAGCATGCTGCGTGACTGCTCGATCATGATGCCGAGGATCCCGACGGACGGCCCGGAGAGGAGCACCACGCCGTCGACGTCCGCGCCCTGCCGCGCGATTACGGACGCGACGACCGCGCCTTCGCTGTGGCCGGCGAGAACCGTGTGCGGCACGGTGATGCCGCGGGCGGCGAGTTCGGCGCGGAAATGCGCGAGCGCGGCGTGCGCGACCGTCGCGCGTCCTTTCCAATTGTTGCGAATGAGTTCGGGCTTCGCATTCGCGGTTTCGACGGTGCCGGTTCCGGGGCCGTTCTTGGCGAAGCGGTAGACGACGAGGCCGCGCTCCGCCATCTGCTCGGCGAGGTACGCGTACACGCGCGGAAACATGTTCCACGTCGGGTAATCGCCGTCGACGTTGGAAAAGAGCGAGCCGGGGATGAGCAGGACGGCGCCGGCTGGCGGGCCGTTCGGGATTTCGAGCGCCGCGGGGATGTCGTAGCCGTGGACGCTGAGCGTGAGGTCGTGTCGCACAATCTTACCAGTGGTTAGATGGGAGCGGTAAGATTAGAGAGCAGGAGGGGGAAATACAAGCCGCGGGACTCGAGCGATGGAATGCGGGCTGTGTGATGAGCCGGCATCCGCAGGGCGTGTCAGGCGAGGCGTTCTCCGCCTATGACGACGGCCATGATGGCCTTTTGAATGTGCAGGCGGTTCTCGGCTTCGTCCCACACGACGCTCTGGCGGCCGTCGATCACGTCGGCGGTGACTTCTTCGCCGCGATGCGCCGGGAGGCAATGCAGAAAGATC
>DASYSH010000407.1:0-3821 GCA_036003525.1 Gemmatimonadaceae bacterium
GAAGCGCGCTGTCGGGTGGCGCAGGGGCGGCGGCCAGCGACGCGACCGTCGCGAGATTCAGCCGCGCGATGTTCGCTGCGTATCCGAAATTCACGAACTTGAATTCGTCGGTCGGCAGATGCTGCCGCTTGTAATTTTCCAGCCGTTCGGTGAATCGCAGCGCCGGCGCGCCGATACGCTGAAACGGGCCATGATCGCCGCTCCGTCCGAGCCGGTCGAGACGGAACGTCGGCCGAACTTCGAACTTCGGGAGGTACACGGCGCCGAGTCCCCACACGTAGCGCGCGAGTTCGGCGCTGAGCGTCGGCACGGAATCCTGTGCGTAAATTCTCACGCTCGTGGAATCGATCTTTCCGTTTTCGGCGATGACGTTGCCGACGATATCGTCGGTCATTCCGGCGACGATTGTGAGCCCGGCGTCTTTCACACGCTGCGCAAAGTGCGTCGATCCGATCAGCCCCTGTTCTTCCGCGGCGTAGAACGCGAACACGATCGTGGCGTCGAGTCCCTTGGGATATCGTTTCGACATGATGCGCGCGAGCTCGAGCACCGCCGAGCTGCCCGATCCGTCGTCGTCGGCGCCGGGCGCGGTCGCGGTCGAGTCGTACGTATTCGTCTTGCAGATGCACGAATCGTAGTGCCCGCCCATCACGACCACGCGCGTCGTGTCCCGCCCCGGAAGCCAGGCGAGCACGTTCACGATGTTCGCGGTCGCCTTTTGCGGATGCCTCGGCAGCACGAGCATGGCGGCATCGTACTCGACGCGAAGACATCCGCTGCAGTCGCGGCTGTATGCGCGCAGTTCGTGGTAGAGATAGCGCCGCGCTGCACCGATTCCGCGCGAATCGGAGAGAGTGTCGCTCTGCGAATTCCGCGTGCCGAACGAGACGAGCGCGGAATCCGTCTGCCGGATTCGCGAGGGCGACACATCCGCGAGCGCCGCGGCGATCGCGGCGTCGCGCGTCAGCCCGATCGCGGCCGCGGTGATTTTCTCGGGGGCTTTCACCGCTGGTCTTGCCGGCGCCTGTTGCGCCCCGGCCGCGGAAATCGCCGCACAGAAGAGCGCAGCCCGGACCGTTTGTCGTCTCAATCGCCGTCCACCGTCTGCTGCCCCAGTCCGCCGTCCGCCGTCCGCCATCTGCCGTCCTATTTGTTTAGAACATGCTCATCGCGAGAAACGATCTCAGCGAATCATTCGTCGAGCGCAGCCGCATCGACAGCACTCTCACGCAGCTCCACAATACTTTGTACGCGAGCTCGCGGTTGAAATCGAGCAGCAGTTCGAAGTCCGAACGCGAGATCGTCAGCACTTTCGTTCCGCCGTTGGAAATGGCGTCGGTCGAGCGCTCGCTGCGGTCGAACACCGACATCTCGCCGAAGAGCGCGCCGGTCTTGAGAACCGCGAGCGCTTCTTCGCCGCTGCCGGGAATCGTGCGGCTGATGCGCACTTCGCCCTCGACGATCAAAAAGAGGCGGTTCCCCGGTTCGCCCTCGCGAAACACATATTCGCCGGACTGGAATTCCTGATTGCGGCAGACTTCCGCGACCCGCGAGAGTTCGCCGTCATCGAGATCCTTGAAGATGGCGACCTGCCGCAGCAGTTCGATCACGTCGGGCATGGGAACCGGTTTGTCGGGGGAAATGGTGTGTCTCGCGAAGCTAGGCGGCACCGTGCGCGCTGGCAAGTTTTTGCGCGGGTGATCTTTGCGCACATGCCCCGTTAGGTTACGGCCATATGCCGCGCGACTCGCTGGCGACTCTTCCGAACCTGATTTCGCTCTCGCGGCTGGGCCTCGCCGCCGCGTTCGTGATGCTCAAAGGGACCAATGCCCGTATCGCCGTGATCGCGGCCGCCGGCGCGACGGATTTCCTCGACGGTTACCTCGCGCGCCGGCGCGGGACGACCTCGAAGTGGGGCGCGCTGATCGACCCGATCGCCGACCGCTTTTTCGTGTTCACCGCGGTCTGCGCCCTGCTGTTCGACGGCGTCATCGATACATGGCAGTACGCCATTCTCATTTCACGCGACTTCATGACGGCGATCGGCTTTCTCACCGCGCGCGCGATTCCGTGGCTGCGCGGCGTGAAATTCAAATCGCGCATCATCGGCAAGATCCTGACGACGATGCAGCTCGCGACGCTCGCGCTCGTGTTCGTCGCACCCGATTATGTGAATTACGCGCTCGTGCTCGTCGGAGTGACTTCGCTCATCTCGATTGGCGATTACACGCTCGCCCTTTGGCACGCCCGTGCCCGCGCGTAGTGTGCGGTCCGCCCGGATGATAGCGGCGGCGCTCGTCGTCGTCGCCGCGCCGTCAGCCGCGTTCGCGCAAGTCGAGCCGTTCAAACCCGTCGTGCAGTTCGAAACGCGTTTCGACGCGCTCGGCGGACCGCCGGCCGGAGCAGAGGCCGGGATTGGCGCGAACATTCCCGCCGGCTATTACGTGCGCCTCGGCGCGGACGTCGCCGCCGGCGCCGTGTCGCGCGGTGGCGAAGCGGTCGCGAGCGCGCGCGTCGATTTCGCGACGCGGTTTCTCCTCGATCCATTTCGTGAATTCCGCTGGGGCCCATACGTCGGCGGCGGGTTCACGGTGCAATGGGATCAGCGCGCCAACTGGCGCGGCGACCTGTTGCTCCTGCTCGGCTTCGAGGGACCCGTGCACGCCGGATGGCGCACATCGGTCGAACTCGGACTCGGTGGTGGCGCGCGGCTCGGTGTGGTATTCCGCCGCGCGCGCTCGAACGGCCGCTAGTGAAGGCGCCTAATGCCTCACTGACCTTCCTCCTCACGCCTCACCGATCTTCCACCTCACACCTCACCGAACTCGCGCCTCCCTACTGTCCTAAGCGCTGATCGCCTGCCCCGTCTTCGCCGGCTGCGCGAACCGCTCGCCCAGGGTACGAAGATCTGCGAGCTCCACCGCCGACAACTCGTGGTAGCGCTCCGCCATGTAGGCGAGCGTCTCGTCGAACCATTCTTTCTGATGATCGGGGTGCGAGCCGACGACATCGCATCGCATGATGTGCTGGAACAACTCGTCGCGCGCCTGATCAGCTGGCTTGGGTTCCACCGACACACGGCGCGGTTTTGCTTTCTTAGTATTCATTTACTCGCGTTTGAGGGGGATGCAGAAGACTGAAAGCTAAACGGTTTGAGCCTCCGTTCCTATGGCTGCGGACGCTCAGCTGCCTGAAAGCGTCGTTTCCATCCCGATCCAGTCGCGCAACAGCGCCGATAGCTCGTCCGGTGAGTCCTCCGGGATGAGCCGCGCGGCGCCCGCAAGCCGCCTGTGCTGCGCGTGCGGCATGCGCGACGCCACCATCGTAGCAACATCCGGCGCCACCCATGAATCGGAGTCGCCGCGCACCACCATTACAGGTGCATTGATCCTGTCCCACGATACGTCCGCCAGCGCCTGGTCGTTGATCGCGCGCTCGACCTGCATGAGGTGCCGCACGCCATCCCGTCCCACGAACGGAGCGGCATATCGCCCGATGAGCGCGCGCGGCATCGCGTCCGCGCGCGCGACGCTCTTTTCGAGAATGGGCCCCAGCAGCGTCGCAGCGCCGAGCATTCCGCGGGCTGCGTCGAGCAGATGCCTCGCGGCGAGACGCTTGAGCTCGCTGAATTCCGCGCCGCGAATGGCGGCCGGGTCGCTCGGATTCACAAGGACGAGCGATCGCACGCGCGCCGGCCGGCGCGCTGCGAGCGCCATCGCAACCGCGCACCCCACATCCACCGCGACGATGTCGGCCCGCGCGACGCGCAGCACCGTAAGCGCGCGGTCGAGATAATCCGCCTGCGCACTGATGCCATAGTC
>DASYSH010000408.1:0-3392 GCA_036003525.1 Gemmatimonadaceae bacterium
ATGCAGGTGAAGGGCTGGGTTTCGTCGGAGTGGAAGCAATCGCCCACCGGGCGCGAGGCGCGCTACTACAAACTCACCGCCGCCGGCCGCAAACAGCTCGGCGCGGAAGAGGCCAGCTTCCATAAATCGGTCGCGGCCACCACGCTGGTGCTGCGGGGGGCCGGGTCATGACGCTCCGCGAAATCTGGAACCGCGTGACCTTCTGGAGGCGCCGCGCGCGCCTCGAGCGCGATCTATCACGGGAAATGGAAGCGCACCTGGACCTGCTCGTCCGCGACTACGAAGCGCAGGGTCTTCCGCCCGCCGACGCGCGCGCCGCGGCGCACAGGCGACTCGGGAACACGACCAGCCTTCGCGAGGAGAGCCGCGATTTCTGGGGTTTCCCCGCGCTCGAAACCATTGTCCAGGATGTGCGCTACGCCCTGCGTGGATTGCGCCGCGCGCCGGGCTTCACCGCTACGGTCGTACTTACGCTTGGCCTCGGTATCGGCGCGAACGCCGCGATGTTCGGCGTCGTCGACCGGCTCATGTTCCGGCCGGTCGCGATGATGCGGGATCCCGCGAGCGTGCATCGCGTCTACCTGCGCAGCACATATCGCGGCAGTGTCGGCACCGACGCGAGCATGGAGTACGCGCGATACCTCGATCTCAAGCGGTGGACGTCATCCTTCTCGCAGTTCGCGGGCTTCGCGCAACGCCAGATGGCCATCGGCGCGGGTTCGGATGTGGAACAGGTGTACGTGTCGGCCGTGAACGCGAGTTACTTCGACTTCTTTGACGCGCGCCCCGTGATCGGACGCTGGTTCACCGCCGCCGAAGACAGCACGCCGCGCGGCGCCGACGTCGGTGTTCTTGGATACAACTACTGGAGACTTCATTACGGCGGAGACTCTAGCATCATCGGCACGCGCGTGAACGTCGATAACTTTGCCGTCACGATTGTCGGAGTCGCGCCGCAGGGATTCACGGGCGTCGGCGACGCATACCAGACCGCGCTGTACGTCCCGATCACGACGTACGCGGGATCGCGGGTGAACCGGAAGGACGCGACCGAGTACTACACGCACTACAACTGGGGATGGATGGAGGTGATGGCGCGGCGAAAGCCGGGCGTCACCGTCGCCGCCGCATCGGCGGACCTGAGCCAGGCGTACGTGAAGAGCTGGCAGGCAGAGGGTTTGCAACAGACGGTCACCTCCGCGGACATCGCGAAGCCGGGTTCGATCGCGGGCCCAATTCGGGTTGGCGCCGGCCCCGAGCCGAGTCTCGAGGCACGGACGTCACTGTGGACGATCGGCGTCGCGGGTATCGTGCTGCTCATCGCGTGCGCCAATGTCGCGAATCTCTTCCTCGCGCGAGCGCTGCGCCGGCGGCGCGAAGTCGCGATGCGCATTGCGCTCGGCTCGAGTCGCGGGCGCCTGGCGGCGCAAGCGATCACCGAGAGTCTCGTGCTCGCGGGCGCGGGCGGAGTGGCGGGCGTGGTTGTCGCGCATTGGGGCGGGTCGGCGATGCGCTCGCTGTTCATTCGAGGCGACGTAACCGGCGCTGGAATCCTCGATTGGCGGATCACGGCGTTTGCGTTTGCAACGGCAGTATTCGCCGGAATCGTGACCGGTGCGGGCCCCGCGATCCTCAGCGGGCGCGGGGAACTCGCGCCGACGCTCAAGTCGGGCTCGCGCGAGGGCAACTATCAGCGCTCGCGACTGCGCACCGCGCTGCTCGTCTCGCAGGGCGCGCTGTCCGTGCTGCTGCTCGTGACCGCGGGACTCTTTGTGCGGAGTTTGCAGGAGGCGCGATCCGTTCGAATCGGTTTCGACGCCGAGCCCGTGCTCCTCGCGAATGTGAATGCGCGCGGAACTCAAATCACCGACACGGCGCGACTCGAGCTCGGCAAACGTCTCGAGGCCGAAGCGCGCGCGATTCCCGGGGTTGAAGCGGCAAGCTGGGTGAGCAGCCTCCCTTTCATCAGCAGTTCGTCGACGGGGCTGTACGTCGCGGGCATCGACACTGTGCGCAAACTCGGACGGTTCACATACAACACCGTGACGCCTGACTACTTTCGTGTGATGGACACGCGAATCCTGCGCGGCCGTTCGTTCACGGAGGCGGACCGGGGCGGCGCGCCGCTGGTTGCGGTCGTCAGCGAAAACATGGCGAAAAAGCTCTGGCCGAATCAGGACGCGCTCGGGCAGTGCATGCGCGTCGGACAAGACACGATGCCGTGTACGACGATCGTCGGCGTGGCGGAGAATGCGGCGCAGCGCGGACTCACCAACGACCCCCAGCTCCAGTATTACCTGCCGGCGGATCAGTTTATTCGCGCGGGCGGTCTGAGCACGCTGCTGCTGCGCGTGCGCGGCGATCCGGCAAAGCTCGCAGACGTCACGCGCAAACGGCTGCAGCCGCTCATGCCCGGCGCAGCATACATCACGACCGATCTGATGCGCGATGTGGTGGATCAGCAGCGGCGCGCGTGGCAGGCGGGCGCGACGATTTTCCTCGCGCTCGGCGCGCTTGCATTGTGCGTTGCCGCCGTCGGGACGTACGGCGTGATCAGTTACAACGTGGCGCAGCGCATGCACGAACTCGGCATCCGCATCGCGCTCGGCGCGCAGTCGAAGAGCGTGGTCGGACTCGTGGTGCGACAGGGCGTGTCGTTCTCGCTCGCGGGCGTGGTAGTCGGCATGTCGCTCGCGGCGTTCGTGGCGAAATGGATGCAGCCGCTGCTCTTCCACCAATCCGCGCGCGACCCTGTGACATACGCGGCGGTGGCGGCCATGATGGTGGCGGTGGGGATTGCGGCCAGCGTCGTGCCCAGCCTGCGGGCCACGCGAGCGGATCCGAACGTGGTGCTGCGCAGCGACTAGCCGTCGCGCAGCGCAACGCTCGGATCCACACGCGACGCGCGCCGCGCGGGGAAGTATCCCGCGGCTGCGGCGACGATCAACAGAATTCCAAGCGCGCCCGCAAAACTGGCCGGATCGGTCCAGCTCAATCCGAACAGCATTCCCCGGAGCGACGGCACGAGCGCGGCCGCGCCGATCGCGCCGATCACCATCCCGATGCCCGCGAGCATGAGCGTGCCGCGCACGATCTGCGCGCGAATCGATCCGACCGGCGCGCCGAGCGCGAGACGGATTCCGATTTCCTGCGTGCGCTGGCTCACGCCGTACGACACGAGGGCGTAAATCCCGAGCGCCGCGAGCAGGAGCGAGAACACGGTGAACCCGCCGAGCAGGAAGACGACGAAGCGGCGCGGCGACGCAACTTTGTCGATCATCGCCTGCAGCGTGCGCCAGTTTTGCTTCGCCGCGTCCGGTGCCATCGCGCCGAGCGTCGCCCGCGTTGATGCAGCGAGCTGCGGCACGGGCAGCGCGGTGCGCACGACGAGG
>DASYSH010000409.1:0-3823 GCA_036003525.1 Gemmatimonadaceae bacterium
ATCGACCCGAGATTGTAGACCGTGCTCGTGTCCGCGCGGATTCCCGCCTCGCGGTTGGCGAAGCCATAGCTCTTCTCGATGACGGTGTTTCCATTGTGCAGCACGAGCACGCCGCCGGTGTAGCCGAGTGATTCGAGGCGCGCGAGATAGTCATCGACGCGTGTGCGAACGGTCGCGTCGGAAGGCATCGGCGTTCGTTGCGCGTGCGCGGCCGTCGCAGCGAACACCAACATGGCGATCGCTGCGCCTGAGCGCGCGAAAGACTGTCTGAATCGGTTTTTCATGGGCGGCGCACGCAATGAAATGGTGGGGGAGTGCTCTAGGCATTCAGTCACTTTGCGTGGCGAAAACGTTGCCGAGGTTCGGCGCAATTTGCGGATTTTTCCTGCGCGATTTTGCTGACACTTTCGCTGGCCGCGGATCAGATATTCGCCGAGTGAAAAACTATTGCTTCACTCGGCCGAGAGGTGTTAATCTGTGTTCATGGCCATCGAGAGCGCGACAAAGCGCTGGACGCGAAAGGATCTCGAGCGGTTCCCTGCGGACGGGAATCGCTACGAGGTTTTGGACGGGGAGCTGCTGGTGACGCCGCAGGCCGCACTCACGCATCAGATTGTCGCGGTGCGCATTGCGTCGGCACTGCACGTCTACTGCGAGTTGCACGGCGTTGGAGTGACCACGGGCCCGGGCGCGGTGATATTCGGAAAGAACGAACTTCAGCCCGACTGTGAAGTGCTTCCGCCCGGCTCCGTGAAGCGCGGCAACACATGGGAAGACGTGCCCTGTCCACTGCTCGCCGTGGAAGTGCTTTCACCATTTGCTGTGTCGCGGCGCCGCGATCTCGACGCAAAGCGGAAGGCGTATCTGGGGCTCGGAATTGCCGTCTACTGGGTCATCGACCACGAGGCGCGTCGCGCGCACGTCTGGTCCGGCGGCCGCGCGGAGCGAATCGTTTCTGATGTGCTGACGTGGCAACCCGATCCTGCCGTCGCAGCGCTGGAAATCCAGCTCGAAGATCTTTTCAGGCTGCCCGACTCCGACGACTAGCGCGATTCGCAATATCGCGGCAAGACCGATTTTGTCGTAGCTGATTCCCCGTCAGCTGGCGCCGTCGATCCGCCGGGTTGTAAATGCCGCACGCCCTCCGCGCACCACAGCGCTTAGTCCATTGCCCCCAATGGCTTATCTGGTTGCGTGATCACGGAAGCGTGACCAATTCCGGGACGCTTTACCTATACAATTGCCGAGCCCACGACTACCCTTCGTAACTGCCAGCTTGGCACACGCAGTTTCGGCGTTTCGATCCTCCATCTTCGATCTTCCATCGTGGTTCAAATGCTAAAACACACCCCGTTCCACGCAATCCACGTCGCCCTGCACGCCAAGATGGTCCCGTTCGCCGGCTTCGAAATGCCGGTCCAATATCCCACCGGCATCACCGCCGAACACAATGCCGTGCGCACCAAATGCGGCCTGTTCGACGTGAGCCACATGGGCGAGTTCCTCGTCACCGGCCCGCAGGCCGTCGACTTCGTGAACTACGTGACGACCAACAATGTCGCGGCGCTCGAAATCAATCAGGTCCACTACTCCGGAATCCTGAACGATCGCGGCACGTTCGAAGACGACTGTCTCGTCTATCGCTTTGCCGACCACATCATGATGGTCGTCAACGCGTCGAACAAAGACAAAGACTTCGCGCACATCTCCACGCAGCTTTCGAAGTTCGACGCGAAGCTCGAAGATATTTCGGACAGCATCGCGCTCCTCGCGCTCCAGGGACCCGAAGCGCAGCGCATCCTCACGCCGCTCACCGACGTGAATCTCGACGCAATCGGCTACTACCACTTCAATGTCGGCACGGTGATGGGCTGCAAGGACATCATCGTATCGCGCACCGGCTACACCGGCGAAGATGGCTTCGAACTCTATTTCAACGCGAAGCACGCTGCCGTGATCTGGAACGCGCTCATCGCGACCGGCGAAGTCACTCCGGTCGGACTCGGCTGCCGCGATTCACTCCGCCTCGAAATGGGCATGGCGCTCTACGGCAACGACATCGACGACACCGTGACGCCGCTCGAAGCGAATCTCCAGTGGCTCGTGAAAATGAAAAAGGGCGATTTCGTCGGAAAGCCCGCACTCGAAGCGCAGAAGGCCGCCGGCATTCCGCAGAAACTCGTCGGCTTCACGATTGCCGATAGATCATTCCCGCGTCACGGCTACAAAGTTTTCGTGAATGGCACTCCCAGCGGCGAAGTCCGTAGTGGGACCATGAGCCCAAGCACCGGAATGGCGATCGGCACCGCGTACGTCCCGACCGCGCACGCAAAGCCCGGCAACACGCTCGAAGTCGAGATCCGGGGGAATCGCCTCACGGGGACGATTGTCGAGTTGCCTTTCTATAAGAATGGGACGCATCGCTAGGGGACCGAAGTCCGAAGTCCGAAGACCGAAACTACTCGCAAGGCGAGCTCTGTTTCGGACGTCGGTCTTCGGACCTCGGTCCGTGTATCAACGATGAAGGTTTTAATCACCCTCACCGACGTCGAACCCGCAGTGCGATTGAACGCACTGCTGGAAGCCGAGGGCATCGTCACGGCGATGGCGTCGCCGCTCGACAATCTTCCGGCCGCGCTGAAACGGGAGAAACCCGACGCAATTGTTTTCACCGGGAATCTTCTCGATCCGCAGACGCTTCAGCTCGTCCGCGCGCAATTATGGGATGGAGCTGCCGTACTTGGGCTGGCTGACGTCGGTGATCCGCAGCTCGAACTAAAACTCCGCTCGATCGGCTTCAACGAAGTTCTCGTGAAGCCTGTCCCGGCCGAGGAAGTCGCCGAGCGTGTGAAGGGATTGCTGGAGCGCCGCCGTCTTGCGGAAGAGACCGGGCTGTACGGCGACAGCGAAGCGGTGCGCGAAGTGCTCGTGAAGATCGAGCAGATCGCGCCGGTGAGCAGCACCGTGCTGATCGAAGGCGAGAGCGGAACCGGCAAGGAGCTCGTCGCGCGCGCGATCCATCGTCTGAGTCCGCGGCGCAACAAGGCGTTCATCGCCGTGAATGTCGGTGCGCTGCCGGAGACACTGCTCGAGAGCGAGCTGTTTGGCCACGAGAAGGGCGCGTTCACCGGCGCGGCGGAGCGTCGCATCGGCCGCTTCGAACTCGCGCACGGCGGCACGATTTTTCTGGATGAGATCGGTGACGTTCCGCCGAGCACGCAGGTGAAGCTGCTGCGCGTGCTGGAGGAGCGGGAGGTTACGCGGGTCGGTGGAACTACAGCCATCCCAATCGACGTGCGCGTTGTGACCGCGACGAACAGCCCGCTCAGGGAGAGCGTGGAGCGGGGCCGTTTCCGGAGCGATCTGTTTTATCGCCTGAACGTGCTGCGCATTTATCTCCCGCCGCTGCGCGAGCGGCGCGAGGACATCGTGCTCCTGGTGCGGCGGTTCGTGCAGGAGTTTTCGCACGAGCACGGCAAGGAGTTCCGCGGCATTTCGCCGGACGCGATGCAGGCGCTGGTGGAGTATTCGTGGCCCGGCAACGTGCGCGAGCTCAGAAATCTCGTCGAGAGCATGGTCGTGCTCTCGCACGGAAAGGAAATCGGCGTCGAGGACATTCCGCGCGCGATGCGCGACGACGCGCGCGAGCGGCGGCTGCCGGTGATGGTCGGGCCGATCGTGCGCGAAGGCGAGCGCGCGGAGGGGAGGGAACTCGAGTTCATCGTGCGGTCCCTCGTGGAGCTCAAGCTTCAGGTCGAGCAGCTGCGCCGCCGGGTAGACGAAGACCGCGACCGTTTTGCGCTTGGCGCAATTGTGCCGGCGA
>DASYSH010000410.1:0-1903 GCA_036003525.1 Gemmatimonadaceae bacterium
GATCGACGCGGCGAGTCCGACCACCGCCGCCCACTCCGCCCGGATCCGCCGCGTCGCGAGCAGGCCGAGGAGCAGCACGACCGGCACGAGCGCGACGAGCGTCGAGAGAACGGGCGATCCGAACGGGTCGTAGTTCTGCGGCCAGGTCATATGTCTTTCCCTTGTTCGTGAGTCGCTCGGCTAATGAATCATGCAACAAAATCGCGCGACAGCTCGCCGCTCGATCGGCAGCCGGTGAGCGCGAGCGCGAGATCGTATTCGTCGCGCAACAGATCGAATACGCGGCGCACGCCGTGTTCGCCGCCGAGCGCGAGTCCCCAGAGCACTGGACGTCCGAGCAGCACGGCGTTCGCGCCGAGCGCGAGCGCCTTGATGATGTCCGTGCCGCGTCTGATTCCGCCGTCGACGAGCAGCGTGCCGCGGCCGGCCATCGCGTCGGCGACCTCGGGCAGCGCGCGCGCCGTGGCGAGCGACGTGTCGAGCTGGCGGCCGCCGTGATTCGAGACGATCACGCCCGATGCGCCGTGTTCCATCGCGAGCGCGGCATCATCGCCGCGCACGATTCCCTTGATGAGAATCGGAAGCTGTGTCACCGAGCGCAGCCACTCGACGTCGCGCCATGAAATCGAACTGTCCCAGTGTGACTCGACGAATTTCGCGAGCGCGGAGCCGTCTCCGCCGTGCGCCGCCGCCGCGGCGAGCGCGGCGCGCGGATCGCCGGTGAGATTCGGAACCGTAAAGTCCGAGCTCACGTGGAAACCGTTGCGCGCGTCGCGCTCGCGACGGCCGAGCAGGGGAGAGTCCACGGTGAGCACGAGCGCCGTGCATCCCGCGCTGGCCGCGCGCTCGACCAGCGCGCGCGACGCGCCGCGGTCGCGATAGATGTAGAGCTGGAACCAGAGCGGCATGCTCGCGCCGGCCCGCACGTCTTCGATTGACGTCGTGGCGAGCGTCGAGAGAACCATGCCGGCACCGGCACCGGCCGCCGCCCGGGCGGTCGCGAGCTCGCCATCGGGATGCGCGAGCCGCTGGAACGCCATCGGCGCGGCGAGCACGGGAAAGCCGAGCTCGTCGCCGAGGATGCTCACGCCGAGCGTGCGTTTGGAAACGTCGCGCAGGACGCGGTAGCGGATCGACACCGCGTCCCATGCGTCGTGCGCGGTGCGCGCGGTCACTTCGTCGCCGGCGCCGCCGGCGTAGTAATCGAACACCATCCGCGGGAGGCGGGATTCGGCGGCCGCTTCGAACTCCCGGAGGTTCAGCAGTGTCTTATGATCATCCATGATGGCGATGCAAAAAGGTGCGTTTTCGAGCCGTCACAACGATGGCGCGTGGAGCGCCCTCTCGCCAACTTATCGGCGAGCATCAGATCACCTTCACCCACATTCGGCGACCATGAAAACACGCTTTCTCGTTCTTGCCGCCGCCGCGTCCATCGTCAGCGCGGCGCCGCGCATCGTCTCATCGCAGGCCATTCCCGACAAACCGGCACCAGCGCCGGCGCCGGCCAAGGCGGACAGCACCAAGGATGTCGATCCCGTCGGGACTTATACGTTGTACATGTCCGCGCAGGGCAACTCGATGACAACCACCACGCGCATCGAGAAGAAAGCGGATGGCACCTATTCCGGCACGGTGACCGCCGATGGGATCCCGCCGCTCCCCGTCACGTGGGTCACCGTAGCCGGAAAGTCGGTGAAGTTTGGAGTCACCGCGCCCGACGGAGGCGAGGCCATTATTGACATGGTGGTCACCGGAGAGGACATCACGGGCTCGTGGTCGATGGCGGGCGATGGGTCGAAGCTGACGGGAAAGAAAAGTCCGTGATAGAGAGTTGAGCTGGAGTGAGAGTGAAGAGTTGGAGCAAAATCAGGTGGGAGTTAGAGTGAGAGTGAAGAGTTGG
>DASYSH010000411.1:0-6052 GCA_036003525.1 Gemmatimonadaceae bacterium
GCACGACGAGGTTCACGGCGCCATCGTCCCCGAATTGATGCATTGGGAAATAGATCTCGTTCGTGAACGCGTGCTCGAGTGTGCCGTGGCGAACATCCGCCACGACGCCGATCACGCGCCGCCCTATCGGATTTCCGCTGCGTGCGATCATCTGATTCACCGGATCGCGCCCGGGCCACAGTGTGTGAGCGAGTGTTTCGTTGACGATCACGACGGATTCGCCCGACGCGACATCGCCGGGACTGAAATCGCGTCCCTCTTTCAGCTGAATTCCCATCGTCGCGAAATAGCCATCGCTTACGATGCGAATGAATCCTTCAGGAAAATGTCCGCGCTCATAGACCTGGCCCTGTCCTGCGATGCCCCAGCTCCGGTCGCCGCCAAATGGGAGGAGATCGCCGAGTGCCGCTTGCGAGACGCCCGGAATTGTGCGCGCCTTCGCCAGCAGTTCGTCGAAGTACGCCTGCTTGGCGTTTTCGTCCGGAAAATGCGTGGCCGGATCGATGCGCAGCGTGGCGGCATGATCCGGTTTGTACCCGAGATCGAGATCGAGCACATGCACGAAACTCCGCGTCAGCAGGCTCGCGGCGACGAGCAGCACGCACGTGGCTGCGATCTCGGCTACGACCAACGTGCTGCGAACGCGCGCATGGCGTCCCCCGCGCGTCGATCCGCGCGGGCCGTCCTTCAACGCGTCGTGCACATCGGCCGGCGCATTCAGCGCCGGCAGCAGGCCGACCAGCACTCCGGTGACGATGGCAACGAGTGCAGCGAGCGCGAGCACGCGCGCATCGACGTCAACACGCGCCAGCAATGGAATGTCGAAGGAGCTCAACCTCGACACGAGCCGCGTGCCGAGAATTGTCAGCGCCACTCCGAGCACGGCGCCACCGGCGGCGAGAACAAGACTCTCAGTGAGCGCCTGACGAATCAGGCGTCCGCGCGCCGCTCCGAGCGCGGCGCGCACGGCCATTTCGCGATGACGCGCAGACATCCGTGCGTGCTGGAGACTCGCGAGATTCGCGCACACGATCAGCATCACCGCGATGACCGCGCATGCGAGGATGATGAGCGCCGGGCGCACCTGTCCGTTAATGCGTTCATCGAGCGGGAGCACCTTCGGCCGGATGGCGTTGCGTGTGGTCCGATATTGCGAGCTCAACTCCTTTCCGATCGCAACGAGATCTTCGCGCGCGGCTGAAATCGAAACGCCGGGTTTCAGTCTCCCGATCACTGCGAGCGAGTTGCCGTTCCGTCCCGTGATGGAGTCGAGCGGGAACGGCGAGAAAAGATCGGCCTGCGATCCGGGAGCGAAGACCGACGGAAAATCGAACGACGCCGGCACTACGCCGACGACCGTCACCGCGCGATCCTTGATCGAAACCGTTTTGCCGACGATCGCCGGGTCCGCGGCGAACCGCGTACGCCACAGCGCCTCGGTCAGCATCACCACGGGCGCCGATCCGCTCGTGCATTCGTCGGCGGCGAACGAGCGGCCCACCAACGGCGCGATGCCGAGGAACGGAAAGAAATTGCACGTCACCGGAACGCGCGTGACGCGATCGGTCGCGCCCGAAGGAAAGGTCAGCGGCGCGTTGCCCGCGCCATAATACCTGTAGATGCCGGTGAGTCCGTCGAGCGTGCGATTGCGCGCGCCGAGATCGGCGACGTGATCCGCCTCGAGCTGCCACTCCGCCACGCCGTCGTCGGAAATGTTCGAGATCCAGATGAGGCGCGCCGGATCGCGGAACGGCATCGGGCGGAGCAGCACGCCGTTGATCAAACTGAACACGGTCGCGCTCGCGCCGATGCCAAGCCCTACGATCAGCACCGCGAACATCGTGAACCCTGCATCGCGCCGCAGAGTGCGAAACGCATAGCGCACATCGTGCGCGACGCTCTCAACCCATTCACGGACGCGCATTTTCTCGTCGCGCCGCCGCGCGGCGTGCGCGAACTGCGCGCGCTCCGCTTCAATGGAGCCAAATCGCCGCTCCGCTTCGGCGCGCGCTTCATCGGCGGACATTCCGCCCGCGATGAGTTCGTCGATGCGCAGCTGCAAATGCAGCCGGATCTCATCATCCGCCTCGCGATTCGCATCGGTCCCGCCTTCGAGACGAACGAGCCGGCGGATTCCAGGTCTGATATTCGGATCTTCCATGGTCAGAATCCTCCGATCACGCGTTCTGGTGGGTGGCGGTCAGAATCCCCGTGACCGTGCGCGCATAGCGAACCCACTGCGCGGTCTCCGCGACGAGATACGCCCGCCCCGCGCGCGTCAGCCGATAGTAGCGCGCGCGCTGGTTGTTTTCGGTGATGCCCCACTCCGCCGCGACGAGTCCGCGCTCTTCCATTCGATGCAGCGCCTGATACAGCGCGCTGTCGCGCACATCGAGCGCTTTGCTGGAGCGCGATTCGAACCATTTGGTGATCTCGAAGCCGTGCATCGGCGTCCACGAGAGCGCCTTGAGGACGAGGGTGTCGAGCGTGCCTTTGACGAGCGGAAGGGTATCGGGCATGGGATCAGGGTAAGGGTACAGAGTCTGACAGCCTTACCCCGAAATTGGTTGCGCGAGGGGGTTACACCCCCGCCAGCGCCGCGACCTCGCCGCGCCCGGGCATTGCGGGCGTCGTCCCGTATCGCGTGACGCAAATCGCCGCCGTCGCGCACCCGAACCGCACGGCATCCGGGATATTCGCTCCCTCGGCCAGCGCCACCGCGAGCCCGGCGTTGAAAGCGTCGCCCGCGCCGGTCGTCTCCAGCACGGTTCCCGCGCGAAACGCGGGCACGTGCGCGGTGATCATCGCCGTCTTGATCAGCGCTCCGCGTTCACCGAGCGTTACGATCACACACGGCGCTCCGCGTGAGAGCAGCACTTCCGCTGCGCCGTCCGCGCTCTCGGCGTCCGACACCGCCACGCCCGTGAGCCGCGTCGCCTCGGACTCATTCGGCGTGATGTAGTCGCAGAGCGGATAGATGTCGTCCGCCAGCAATTGCGCGGGCGCGGGATTCAAGATCGTTGGCACCCCGAGGCTTTTCGCCAGCGCGAGCCCGTGTCGCACGACATCCATCGGCAGTTCGAGGCAGGTCATGAACATCACCGAGTCGGCGATCGCGTCACGCGCATGATCGAGTTCGGCGCATGTGATGTGAAATCCCGAGCCGGGCACCACGACGATCGCGTTGTCACCGGTCTTTTCGTTCACCGTGATCGTCGATGATCCCGTCGCGAACTCGGCGGTGTCGATCACGAAGCGCGTGTCGATTCCTTCATCGGCCCATGTGCGCCGCGCGATGTTGCCGAACTCGTCGAGTCCGACCTTGCTGATCATGCTGACGCTCGCGCCGAGCCGCGCCGCGGCGACGGCCTGATTGGAACCCTTGCCGCCGGGACCCATCCGAAACGCGCTGCCGAGGACGGTTTCTCCCCACGTCGGCAGGCGGTCGGCGCGGAAGGCGAGGTCGGCGACGAAGGTGCCGAGGATGGCGATACGCGGAGACGAATTCATCGCTCGAACGTAGCGATGTGCTTCGGCGGCGCAACAGCGAAGACCTTACTCCCGGCGCAGAGCGGTAAGCGGACTCACGCGGCTCGCGCGTCGCGCGGGAACATAACTCGCCAGCAGCGTCACACAGATCACGAGCCCGACTGCCCCGCCCAGCGCAGCCGTGCTGAGCTCCTGTACTGGGAACGGCAGCGTGCGGAGCACACGCGCCGATGCGAGCGCCAGCGCGATTCCAACGACGGCGCCGACGCCCGACATCCACGCGCCCTGCGCGAGGACGAGGCGCAGGATCGCGCCGCCCGATGCGCCGATCGCCATCCGGACGCCGAACTCCGACGTGCGCCGCGACACATTGAACGACACGATGCCGTATAGACCGAGCGTGACGAACAACACCGCCATCATCGCGCAGCCCACGGCGAGCCACGTGTAGAAACGCGGCTCGTCGAGTGACGCACGAATGCGATCCGTGACCCGCTCAAAGTGCACGAGCGGAATCGCCGGGTCGATCCGGCCCAGACGCCGCCGGATCTCGGGCGCGATCGATGCGGGATCGATGCTCGTGCGCACCGCGATGCTCCCGTACCCAAGCGCGAACTGCCGGAACGGGATGTAGATCGTCGGAAACGCGGCGCGCCCTAAGCCGCGGTCATGGATGTCGCGCAGTACGCCGATGATCTCGCGCGTCGGCTTGCCGCCGGTAAAGGCGATTCCGACGCGCCGCCCGAGCGGATTGCCATCAGGCAGATAACGCTTCACGAACGCTTCGTTCACGATCACGACCGGATTGGCGTGCTCGTCGTCAGTCTCCGCGAAATCGCGTCCGGACGCCATCTGCATGCCCATCGTCGCGATATAGCCGGGGCTCGAGATGAGGTGGTTGGCCATGTCCGTCCGATTGGGATCCGGCGGTGCGCCTTCGATCGTGAATCCCATGAACACTCCTGCTCGCGTCTCTGGCGGCAGAAAGGTGATGAACCCGGCCGATGTCACGCCGGGAATCGTCCGCACCTGTTCAAGCGCCGTCTTATAGAATGCGACGCGCTGCTGCATGGAATGGTCGCCCGGCACCGAGAACGAAAAACCAAGTACATCGTCGCTCCGGTACCCGGGACTGGTCGTGCTCAGCCGCCATAGGCCGCCCGTGAGCGCACCGGCCACAGAGAGGAGCGCGACGCCGAGCGCGATCTGCACCACGCAGAGCGAGCGCTGCAGCCGACCGATCGTACGGTTGCCGGTCGCGCGCGTTCCCGGTGCGCGCACGAGCGCGTCGCTCGTCCGCGCGGCGTGGATCGCCGGCACGAGTCCCGACACGAGTGCTGTAACGAAGCATACGCCGAGCGCGAAGACGAGCACCGCGCCGTCGAGGTTGATGTGCTGAGTGATCGGCAGGTGAACCGGCGAGAGCGCGACGAGCGCGTTCGTGGCGAGCGCGGCCAGCAGGACGCCGATCGCACCGCTCACCACGGTCAGGCACAGGCTCTCGAGGATCAGCTGGCGCACGAGGCGGCCTGTGGAGCAGCCCATTGCCTGGCGGATCGCGAGTTCGCCGCTCCGCGCCGCGCCGCGCGAAAACAGCAGGTTCATCACGTTCGAAGACGCGATGACGAGAAGCACGAGCGTGATCGCGAACACGATCATCAGCGCGGGCCGTGAGTTCCGGGTCGTCACCTCGGCCAGCGATGCAAGGGAAACCGTCCAGTCCTTGTGCCGCGCATCGGTGGTCGCGAGGCCCCTTGCGATGATGCGCATTTCCTGCTGCGCGCTCGCGAGCGAAACGCCGTCACGCAGCCGCGCTATGCCGAACCACTGGTACGTGTCCTGGGGAAATCCGCTGAACGACGAGGCCGGAACGATGAGGTCCACCGGCTCCGTGTAGTACGACGCATCGGCGCGCGGAAACTGAAATCCCTCCGGCATGACCCCGCGCACTGTGTACGGCACGCCATTCACGCTGACCGCACGTCCCACGACACCTGGGTCCGTGTTGAACGCGCGCACCCACAGGCCGTGGGAGATGATGATTGAATAGTCCGCGCCCGATGTCCCTTGCGGCGCGAATTGCGATCCGCGCGCCGGTGCGACACCCAGGGTCGGCAGAAACTCGGGATCGACGAGCGCAGTCACCGGAGAGAACGCCTGGTCGTCGATGCGGATCGGCAGCTGCGTGTACGCAAATCCGCCCATCGAATCGATGGTTCTCGACGCACCGCGCCAGAGGACAACATCGCTCAGCATCACACGCTGTGCGTCGTGAGGGGCGGCTCCCGGCGCCTCCACCACGCTCGACATCGAGAGCAGTCGCGACGGCTCGCGATACGGCAGCGGGCGAATGAGCACCGCGTTGACGACGCTGAACACCGCGGTGGTCGCGCCCACCGCCAGCGCGAGAACGATTGCCGCTACCATCGTGAAGCCCGGGCTCCGGCGCAGCGAGCGCAGCGCCCAACGAAGATCCTGCATCGAGGCCTCCAGGGAGTGTGTGCCGCGCGCCTCGCGCGTTTCGTCCATCACCCGCTGGCGGTCGCCAAATCGCTGCAACGCC
>DASYSH010000412.1:0-3299 GCA_036003525.1 Gemmatimonadaceae bacterium
CGTCATCGCGGTCATGCCAGGGTCCGATCCGTCGCGCGCCGCCGAGTACGTGCTCATTAGCGCGCACAACGACCATAATGGCGTGAACGCGACCGCGGTCGATCACGATTCGCTGCGCGCGTTCAACATCGTCACGCGCCCGCAGGGAAACAACGATCCCCTTTGCCGACCGACCGCCGCGCAGCAGCACTTGATCGACTCGCTGATTGCCCGTGCGCGCAGCATCCGTCCGCCGCGCCGCGACTCGATCATGAACGGCGCGGATGACGATGGTTCGGGCACCGCTGTCCTGCTCGAGATCGCCGAGAAGTTTGCGCGCGAAAAACCGGCGCGTTCGATCATCTTCGTCTCGCATACGAGCGAAGAATCGGGCCTCAACGGGTCGAAGTGGTTCACCGACCATCCGACGATTCCGCTGGCATCGGTCGCGGCGGCGCTGAACATGGACATGGTCGGCAAGGGCCGGGTCGATCAGGTGAAGTTCGGCGGCCCGACGTCGGTGCAGACGCTTGGCTCACGGCGCCTCTCACGGCAGTTCGGCGACATCATCGATTCCGTGAACGCCACGCGCACCGAGACGATGGCGATCGACAAAACATGGGACGTCAGCGCCAACCCGATGAATCGTTTTTGCCGCAGCGATCAGGTCAATTACGTGCTGCACGATGTGCCGGTGACCTATTTCTCGCTCGGGTATGCCGAGGATTATCATCAGGTGACGGATGAGCCGCAGTACATCGAATACGATCATGCCGCGCGGCTGGGCAGATTCGTCCACGATATCGCGTGGGCGATCGCGCAAAGAAAGGACCGGCCCGCGATCTCAGGGAATGATCCCGCGTATCCGTCGTGCCGGCGCGCCACTCCGCCTGTTGCGCCATAGAGAAGTAGTTGACTGAAAAACAGAAAACCGACAACAGAAAACAGTTCACGTTTTTCCCCCGCCGAGAACAAAAATGTTTCAAGCATTTCGCAGAGCATTTGCAGTGGCGCTGTTGTCCGCGCTCGCCGCTTCGTCCGCCATGTCTCAGGCCATGGTCAACGAGACCCGCGACCCAGCGCAAAAACAGGACGAGGAGTTCGCAAAACTCTACGCCACGTGGACCGGCGAGGCGAAATACGGCAGCCCGCTCGTCGACCATCTTCCGCGCGTCGCCGGAATCCCGACGCCGAAGGAAGTGCTCGGCTACTACATCGGCGCGCCCGCGAAGCTCACCTACTACGCGGACATCCTGAAATACTATCGCGCGCTCGCGAAAGCTTCGCCGCGCGTGAAGATCGAGACGATCGGCAAATCGGACGAGGGGCGCGAGCTCGTCGTCGTCTGGATTTCGTCCGATGAAAACATTCGCAACCTGTCGCAGAATCGCGCGAATCTCGCGAAGATCGCCGACCCGCGCGGCATGAGTGAAGCGCAGGTGCGCGCGATCATGCAGAAGACCAAGCCGCACTACCACTTCATGGGCGGCTTGCACAGCGGCGAAACCGGTCCGAGTGAAATGCTGATGGAGCTCGCGTATCGGCTGGTGACCGAGACGTCGCCGATGATCACCCAGATCCGCAACAACGTGTACGTCTCGATCACGCCGGCAGCAGAGCCGGATGGCCGCGACCGCAACGTCGACTGGTTTTATCGCGGACTGGAAGTTGCCGCCGCTGACAGCATCGCGCGCGGTGGAAAACCCGCGGACACCACGACGGCTCCGGGCGGCGGACGCGGCGGCGCCGGCGTGCCGTACTGGGGCAAGTACGTGTTTCACGACAACAATCGCGACATCAACCTTTCGCAGGTTTCCATGCGCGCGATAACCGATTGGTATTACACGGCGCATCCGCCGATCATGCACGATCTGCACGAGGCCGAGCCGCTGATGTACATCTACTCGGGCGGCCCGCCGCAAAATCCAAACCTCGATCCCATTCTGTTCACGGAACTTCCGTTCTTTGCGAATTGGGAACTCTCGCAGATGACCAAGTGGGGGATGCCGGGCGTGTACACGTTCGCATTCATGGATGGGTGGTCGCCCGGCTATCTCGGCTCCGTCGCGTACAACCACAACGGCATGATGCGGATGTACGAGACGCAGTCAGGCCGTGAGGGCGGGATGGGAACGGCTGCGGCGGCGCCTGTGGCGGATAGTGCAGCGGGCCGCGGCGGTCGAGGCGGACGCGGGGCGACCGCCGTGGTGGCACCGGCTGCGGGCCGCGGCGGTCCTCCGCCGATTCCAACCGGACGCGGCGGCGGCCAGCCGCGCGAATGGTATCGTGGCATTCCGATTCCGCCGAATGGAATTCAGATGTTCACGCGCCGCGACAATACGAACTTCATGGAAACCGGCGTGCTGTCCGGTCTGCAGCTGACGTCGATGTTCCCGCAGCTCGTGCTGGAAAACTTCTACATCAAGACGCGGAACTCACTCGAGGCGGGTGGCAAGCAGGCGCCGTATGCTTACGTGTTCCCGGTGCAGCGCGACATGACGAAGGTCGCGACGCTAATCAACATTTTGCGGGCGCAGGGGATCGAAGTGGGACTGCTGAGTGCACCGGTGAAGATCGGAACGGAAACTTTCGCGACCGGTTCGTACCTGGTGAAGCTCAACCAGCCGTACGGCCGCCTCGCGAAGAACCTCCTCGAAAAGCAGGACTATCCCGATCCGGCGCTCACGACGTACGACGACAGCGGCTGGTCGATGGGGTTCGCGTTCAACGTCGACGTGCGTGAGATCAAGGACAGCACGATTCTCGCGGCGACTGCGCCGCTCATCAAGCTCGCCGAGGTGAAAGTGCCCGTCGCCGGAAGCGGCGCCGCCGGTCTCGCGGTCGCGCATCTCGGGTCGAACAACATGATTACGTTCCGCTACCGTCTGCGGAATCTGCGGATGCGAATTGCAGAAGCGTCGTTTACCGCCGAGGGCGTCACCTTTCCCGCCGGTTCGTTCATCGTCACGGGTTCGGCCGCAGACATCGCCGCCGCGCGCGCGCAGGTCGCCGAACTGGGACTCACTGCAGCCGCGCTCTCGGCGGCTCCGACCGTCGCATCGCACGACGCGATCGTTCCGCGCGTTGCGATTTACTCGCAGTGGAGCGGCACGCAGGAACTCGGCTGGTACCGGCACGCGTTTGATCAGTTCGGAATTCCGTTCGACCTGATTTTCAAGGAGCGCGTCGCCAAGGGAAATTTGAAAGCCGACTACGACGTCATCATCATGGCCGCGCAGAACATCAATCGCGCGGCGGTCCTCGCGGCGCCTGCCGCGAAACCGGTACCGTACATGAAGAGCGACAAGTACAAGTCGCTC
>DASYSH010000413.1:0-5171 GCA_036003525.1 Gemmatimonadaceae bacterium
GTACGTGCCGCCGTTCAGCATCATCTGCGCGAAGACGGAGAGATCGCTCGCGGTGCCGAACAATCCGGCGTGACCCGCGACGCCGCCGAGCGCGAACGCGTTTTCATCGTGCACTTCACCGCGAATCGGGTACCCGCGCGGCGGCGAAACTTCGGTCGGGGCGATGCGATAGACGAGCGAATCGGCCGGCCGGAATCCGGTGTCGTTCATTCCGAGTGGAGTGAAGACGCGCGCCGCCAGAAATTTGTCGAGCGGCATGCCGGCGGAGGCCTCGACGACCCAGCCGAGGATGTCGGCGCCGAGATCGGAGTAGACCTGGCCGTGATCCGGCTTGTACTCAAGCGGTGTGTCGAACACGAGCTGCCGCGCTTCTTCCGGCGTACGGGCGTGACGCCATAAGTCGCGACCGGCCGGGAATCCGCTGCGGTGCTCGAGCAGCTCACGCACCGTGATCAGATCTTTGTCGCCGCCGCCGAAAGTCGGGAGGTAGTGCGAGACTTTCTCGTCGAGGACGAGTTTGCCCTCGTCGAACAGGATCATCGCCGCGGTGGTCGTGCCGATGACCTTGGTGAGCGATGCGAGATCGTAGATGGATTTTTCGGGGAGCACGGCGGGGCTGTCATTGGTCCAGCCCAGGTGTCCGAAGCCTTTTTCCCAGACGGTCGCGCCCTTTCTGCCCACAACCACCGCGGCACCGGGATAGCCGCCGGCGTCGAGGCCGCGCTGGATCACCCGGTCGATTGTTTCGAGCCGCTCTGCGCTCATGCCAACGGCGGTGGGCGCCTTGATGGGCAGCCCGTCGCCGGGAAGCGTCGTGACAGCAGCAAGCAACAGTGCGATGAACACTCGGGGTCCTGCGGCAAAAAGGGGTATCGCGCGGTAGGCGCGCAACCTACGCTTATTAAACCCCAGACCTATCGCGCGGGGTCCTTCAAGTCAAGACGACCCACAGAGCGGAACTGTCACAAATCTGGCCGGAAACCAAACTCCCGAACCAGGTGACTGAATAAGCGAACAGATATGCCCCCTACCGACCAGATCACCATCCGCCGTGCAATCAACGGCGACGAGAGCGCACTGCGGGCCATTTGGACGCAGCACGCCCCTCGAATTGACGCGCTCGTCCGGCGTCTCGTTGGTGACGCGGATCAGGCGGCGGATGTGGCGCAGGAAGTATGGATCCAGATTTTCCGCGCGTTGCCGGGGTATCGCGGCGACTCGCAGTTCTCGACCTGGGCGCACCGCATTGCGGTGAATCGCACGCTGAACGCGCTGCGCTCGCTGCGGCGGGTGGGAAAGATGGAGGTGGACATCGAGGAGGATTCCTTCTCGGTGGAGCACGACGGCGATCGCAGCATGCTCGCGCAGACGATCGACGAAGCAGTCCAGAAATTATCGCCCGGCGCGCGGCACGTGTTTGTGCTGCACGATGTGGAGGGATATACGCACGAAGAAATTGCGACCGAGCTCGGCATCACCTCGGGCGGGTCGAAATCGCAGTTGTTCAAGGCGCGGGCCAAGCTACGCCGGCTGCTCGCGCCGTTGATGGATGAATCTCAGCCGGCGAGGGAAGACGGAATCGATGTCGCATCTCAATCCTGAACGTCTCGCGGCGCTGTCTGACGACACGCCGACGCCGATCGAGTCGGCGCACATCACCACGTGCGACGCTTGTTCGGCCGAACTCACCGCCCAGCGAAAGCTGGCGCGTATGGCCGCGGCGGCGGGACCGCTGACTGACGGCCCGAGCTCGAATTTTGATTTGCTGGTGCCGCGGCTGAAGGCCGAGGGCTTGATCGCTCGCGAAGACCGTCGCTCGGTGGCGATTCGCTGGACGATGCGCGTCGCGGCGTCGCTCGTGCTGGTGGGCGGGGGTGTGTTCGCGGGGCGCCTGTCTGTGGCGGGGCAGGGCGGCGCGGTGGTGAGCGGCGCAGCCGGCACGAACTCGCTCGTGGCGGGCGCGCAGCCGGTGTCTTCATTCCGCACGCCTGACGATGCAGTGAAGGCGCTCTCGAATTCGCAGCAGACGTATCAGAGCGCGGCCGCGTATCTCGCGGCGCAGGACACCACGTCGCACTTCATCGGCCTCAACGAGAACACGTATCGCACGCGGCTCGCCGCGCTCGACGACATTCTCGCGGCGACGCGCACGGCGCTCTATCAGGCGCCGCAGGATCCCGTGTTGAATCAGTACTATCAGGGCACGCTCACCGCGCGTCAGGCGACCCTCGTGCAGCTGCGCGGCGTGATGCCGGTGTCGGCGCGGAAGGGGAGCTACTGATGCGCGCCGTTCGTTTCATTCCAAGTGCGTTGCTGCTGTGCGGCGCGGTGATTCCCGGCGCGCTCGCGGCGCAGGACACACCGCCCGCGCCGCCGCGCACCCGCGTGAAAGTGTTCCGCGATTCGACGATGATGCGCGATTCGAACTTCGTGCGCATCACGCTCGATGCCGACCGGATCGAGGCGATGATCCACGAGCTGATGGCGTCCAAGCAGCTCGAGGCGATGATCGGCCAGTCGCTGCGCGAAGCGGCCGGCCAGCCCGGCGATTCAAAAAAAACGCGCGAACTCTCGGAGTCGCTCGCGGCGCTCGCCAAGAAGAATGCGACGCTGATCACGACGCTCGAGATGACGTGCGCTGGCGACCATCAGCCCGAGGGATACATCGGCGTGCAGTTCAGTCAGCTGCAAACGGTGATGGGCGACGAAATGCCGATGGCCGCGCCGATGCGCGAGTATCCGAAGATCGATTCCGTTTACGCGAACTCTCCGGCGAGCAAAGCCGGCGCGCGCCGCGGGGATATGGTGCTGCTCATCGGCGGAGTCGATTCGCGGCGTCCGGTGCAGCTCGACAAACTGCTGAAGCCGGGCACGAAACTGGCGCTGCGCGTGCAGCGGGATGGCTCCACGAAGGACCTGACGATCACCATCGAGAAGCGCCCGACGGATTTCAACTCCGAGTGCGCGAACGTCGATCAGTTCATCGCGCCCGAGTTCGATCAGCCGATTTACATGCGCGCGCCGCGCGCGCCGATGAGCGCACCGTCGATCGTGCTGCGCCGGTCACCGGCGCCGCCTGATGCGCCGTCCACACCGATGGCGCCGATGAGTCCGCCGCCGATGTCCGGATACATGTACGGATTCTCGACCACGAACTCGGCGATCGCGGGAGCGACGCTGCAGGCGCTCGATGATGGCTGGCGCGCAACGCTCGGCGTGGACAACGGCATACTCGTCACGAAGGTACTTCCCGGAACGCCCTCGAACGACGCGGGTCTGCGCTCGGGTGACGTGATCACATCGGCTGACGGTCAGGCGGTGGCTTCGGTGCGGGCGCTGTCGAGAATCGTCGCGAATGCGAAGTCGAACGCGGTGAAGCTGCAGATTATCCGGTCGGGGAAGCAGCAGGTGGTAATGCTGCGCTGGCAGGAAACTTCGCCGCCGTAACTGGCGAGGAGCGATGCAACGCGCGATGCGAGGAGCGATGCAACGCGGCACGAGCGACGGGAGAATAGCAATTTGGTGAGGAGCGAGGGGGCGAGGAGCGCGGAGGGTTTCTCCGTGCTCCTCGCCCCCTCGCTTTTCCACCAATTGCAACTCACACGTTGCTCGTGCCTCGTCGCATCACTCGTCGCCGTTCCAAATTACCACGAATCGAATTTCCGACCTCCTTTAGTGCGAAGCCGCGAGATGAGCCCCAATAGCATTCGCCGAATCCGCGAAAGCCGCTCGATGCGGTCGTTGATTAGCGTGACGTCGGTCGTCGGCCGAAACGAGAGATACCAGGTGGTGGCCTCTCGTAAGGACCCGAGCGCGTACGAGAAGAATCGCACCCGATCGCCAGTGGTCGGGCGGCCGTAGCCTTCCGCAATATTCGCTGCGACAGAGCATACCGCGCTGTACAGTTGATCCTTCGTCGCGGCCCGGTCAGGATGCGGATCCAATACCTTCAAATCCGCATGCGAGAGTTCCATAAGAAACATCGCCTCGCGGTAGCAGTTCAGCCGCCAGAGCGAATCCCCCGTGAGTGCCGCTGGCTGCTTCGCTTCCCACGCACTGAGCAAGGGATCGTTCGCATCGTTTGTCATGGTCAACACGGTGCGCTGTGCGCGCAATAAATGTGTCACCCAAACATTTCAGCTCGACGCTTTTCCTGTCCGCCCTCCTCGCTCCTCGCCAATTGCTATTCTCGCGTCGCTCGTGCCCCGTCGCCGCAGTTAAGGCTTGGTGACCGCCCCGGGCGGCAGCTTATAAACGAGCGCCGCCGTTCGCAGATCCGCAGAAGACAATCCCATCACATGCACTTTCGCCGACATGATATCGTCGGGATTCGGACTGTGATCGAGTCCGATCAAATGCCCGACCTCGTGCAGCGCGATTGTCCGAATCATCTGCGAGTCGTACGCTTCGCCCGTCGGACGGTGGAGCGCGATCTCGATGTCGGCGCCGACGATCCACCAGTACTTGTCGCGCGACCAGTATGTTTTTCCCGCGGCGGAATCGTCGAAGCGGTCGACCCACACGACGTGCACCTCGGCCTGCGACGAATCGTCGACGAATAGAAAGCGCAGCGGTACGCCAGACGCGGCCCACGTATAAAATGCGTCGCGTGTGCGGCCTTTGAAATCGGGCCAAAAATCGCGGACCGTCGTCGTCGGCTGGATCCACACGGTCACGGGATTGCCGCGCCGCTCGACCCAGCGCGCGACGTTGCCGCTGCGTTCGGCGAGAATCGCGTCCATGTACGTCGCGCCTTTCGCATCGGTGAGCAGGCGCGAGATCTCGGCGTAATCGCGCGGCCCCGGCGGCGGGAGCGACGATGACCTGATGCTGCTGAGGTCGTTGTTGTCCGCCGCCGACGAATCGGGCGCCGCGGCGGCGACCGTCCGGACCCGGCTCGGCGCGCGCCAGATCTGCACGCCGACGAATCCGCCGGCCGCGAAGAGCGCCCCGCCGAGCGCGGCGAAGATGACCATATCGGAGCGCTTCACGATCCCGCGTCCGGCGCATCGAGGAAGTCGCGCACGATGCCGAAGAATTCCGCGGGCTGTTCGAAAAATGGATTGTGGCCCGCGCGGTCGATGACGCGGACGCCGGCGCGCGGAATCAGCGCCGCCGTTTCCTCGGCGAGCCGCGGCACGAGCAGATCCTGCGCCCCGTGCACGAGCAGC
>DASYSH010000414.1:0-1550 GCA_036003525.1 Gemmatimonadaceae bacterium
ACGCAGTTCGGCTATCACATCATTCGCCTCGACAGCCGCAAAGGCGACACGCTCTCGCTGCACCACATTCTGCTCCGCGTCACGCAGAGCGACTCGGCCGCGACCCGCATCGATCGCGAGGCCGATGCGCTGTCGCGCCTCGCGGCGCAGAGCGAGCAGGGATCGAAACTCGATAGCGCGGCGAAGCAGCTCCATCTCCCCGTGAATCGCGTTCAGGTCATCGAAGATTCACCGGCCATCCTGAACGGCCAGGTCGTGCCGAGCGTGAGCGCGTGGGCGTTCGGCGGCGCGAAGCGCGGCGAGACGAGCGAGCTGTTCGACGACGAGAATGGCTACTATCTCGCCCGCCTGGATTCGCTCCAGGAGGGTGGCGCGCCAAAGTTCGAGAACGTCAAAGAGGCCGTTCGCCAACGCGTCGCGGCCATCAAAGCGATCGATCAAGTAATGCCCAAGGCCCAGAAGCTTTCGTCGGACGCGGCAGCAACTGGTTTCGAGGCGGCGGCGCAGAGCAGCGGCGTGAAGCTGCAGCAGTCACCGATGTTCGCCCGCGGCTCGCTCGTTCCGGGACTCGGCCAGTTCAACGAAGCGATCGGCGGCGCGTTCAGACTTCCCGTCGGCGCCGTCAGTCAGCCGATCAAGACCGAGGGCTCGGTCGCCGTGATTCGAGTGGACAAGCGCATCGCATCCGACAGCGCGGCGTGGGCAGCGCAAAAGCAGGCGCAGCGCACGGCGCGGCTGCAGCAGCTGCGAGACCAACGGATTCAGATCTTCATGTCGGATCTGCGGAAGTCGGCGAAGGTCGATGACCGCCGGAAGCAGATCAACGCCACCGCGAGGCGTCAGGAGGCGTAAGGCTTACGCGAGCACTCGAGAGACTACGAGAAACCCGGTTGAGCGAGACTCAACCGGGTTTCTTGTTTCCTACTCTACATCAAGCGCTTGGGCTCGGGGCGCACGGCCTCGTCGGCTTCGCTGCGCACCGTCGTGTCGCCAGCGCCGAGTCGATCAGCGGGGCTCGAGTCGCGCAGCGAGTCGCGCAGAGGCTCGCGAATCTCGCGGTCCGCCTCGTTGATGTTCTTCTTGAATTCCCGGATTCCCTTGCCGATCGATGCGCCGATCTCGGGAACGCGCCGGGCGCCGAACAGCACCAGCACGATCACCAGGATGACCATCAACTCCATGAACCCGATGTTGCCGAAATTCATAACTTCTCCTAGCTCCCTAAAAGAGCGATCGCGCGATTAGATAGGCGACGAGCACGCCTACCAGGCTGAGTATTGAAACATCGACCGCCAGCGGCCCGAGCGCAAACCGGATCAAGACTAAATCAATCGGAAACGGGCCGGCTGAGAAAGTGACCCCGGCCGTTAAGAATTCCTTCGCCGCCCCCGGCGGAAACAGAAGGCGCGCCGCCTGTTGCATGGCGCCGCCGGCGACAAAACCGATTGCCAAAACTATGGCGTGAAACCCCGGTCGATGCTTGGATGATCCACGGAGTGCCATTAGGACCGCCGATCCATGACGTAAGCGATCGCGTCCGTCAACGCCGT
>DASYSH010000415.1:0-5323 GCA_036003525.1 Gemmatimonadaceae bacterium
GACATCGGGATGCGCGACAATCGCCGCGCCCGCCTCGCCTTTGCCGTGCACGAGGTTGATCACGTCCGGCGGGAGCCCGGCTTCCAACAGAATCTCGACGAACAAATGGCCGGTGATCGGCACATCCTCCGCCGGTTTGAACACGCACGCGTTTCCGCACACCAGCGCGGGAAACATTTTCCACGTCGGAATCGCGAGCGGGAAATTGAACGGCGTAATAATGCCGGCGACGCCGATCGGCCGCCGGAAACTCATCGCCCATTTGTTCTTCAGCTCGCTCGGCACCGTGTGGCCGAACATTCGCCGCCCCTCTGTCGCCGCATAGAACGCCGTGTCGATGCCCTCCTGGACATCACCGCGTGTTTCGGCGAGCGGCTTGCCCATCTCGCGGGTCATGATGTCGGCGATTTCTTCCTTTCGCGCAACAAGGATTTCGCCCGCCCGACGCATGACGTCGCCGCGCGCGGGCGCGGGAGTGCGGCGCCATATCTCGAATCCGCGCTTCGCTGACGCCACCGCCGCGTCGACATCCTTCGCGCCGGAATGCGGAAAGCGGCCGACGATGTCACGGGTGTCGGCCGGGTTGACGTTGTCAAAATACTTTCCGTCGGCGGGGGCGGTCCACTGGCCGCCGATGAAATTTTTTAGAGTGGGAGTTTCAGGGCTCATGGTCTTTGAGAAAGAGTAAACGCACGCTGAGAGCGGCCTGTTGTGGGTCAGACCGAACACAGGCAGCTGTGAGCTCCAACCGACGTCAGGAAGACAGACAACAGGAAGCTCAAAGCAGCAGTTCGCGGCTCGTAGCTACGAGCATGTCCAATTCGCCGGATGATTCGCCGATGTCTTCGCATACCCAACGCGCGGCAGCACATCCATCGCCGCGAGAACAATCCCCCACGTGAGCAGCAACAGCGAAAGCGTATGCGCCTTCGCCGCGCGATGCTTCCACGTCCAGATCGACGACCACACGCCCGCGACGATCAGCGTGCCCACCGCCGCGAGATAGCCGGCGAGCCCCACTCCGCACCGCGCCGAATACGGCCAGAAAACAATCGCGACGCCCAGCGCGCACGCGAGCCCAAGACGCGCCATGACACCGAACGTGGACGTCTCGGGCTTCCCGAACGCGGCGGGCGCGGCGGCAGCCGGCTGCAGTTGCGCGCGAGGCGGCGCACTCGCCTGCACCGGAATCGACGCCAGCTGCTGGTCGATCTTCTTCATCTCGGCATCCCAGTCGCGATCGCTCATTCCGTCTCCCGCGCCAGGCCATGGCGCTCGATCTTTTTGTAGAGATTCGATCGCGGCATGTCGAGTGCCCGCGCCGTTTCCGCGACGTTCCAATCGTGCTGCCGCAGTTTCACCGCGAGAAACGCGCGCTCCGCCGCGAGTTTGAAATCTTCGAACGTCTTGCTGTCTTCAAGCCCGCCGATTCCGCCGGTCGTCGATGCGCGCGCGCCCGTGAGGCGCTCGACGTCGGCCGCCGTCACGCGCGGTCCCGACGCAAGGATCAGCAATCGCTCGATCGTATTGCGCAGCTCGCGCACATTCCCGGGCCAGTCGAACGCGGTAAGCCGCTCAATCGCGGCGGCGTCGATGGACCGCGGCGTGACGCCGTCGTTCCGCGCGAACTGCAGCAGAAAATGTTCGACGAGGAGCGGAATATCTTCGCGACGCTCGCGCAGCGGCGCGACATGAATCGGCACGACGTTCAGCCGGTAGTAGAGATCTTCGCGAAATCGTCCCGCGGCGATTTCGTCTTCGAGTTTCTTGTTCGTCGCCGCAATGACGCGGACGTCGACCTTGCGCGGCTTCGATCCGCCGATGCGAGTGACGTCGCCGTCCTGAAGCACGCGGAGCACTTTAGCCTGCGCGGCCAGGGACATGTCGCCGACTTCGTCGAGAAAGAGCGTACCGGTGTCGGCCTGCTCGAATTTCCCGGCGCGGTCCTGAATCGCGCCGGTGAACGAGCCCTTCATATGGCCGAAGAGCTCGCTCTCGATCAGCTCTCCCGGAATCGCGGCGCAATTCACTTCGACGAACGGCTTCCGGGCGCGCGGCGATTGCCTGTGCAGCGCGCGCGCGACGAGTTCCTTGCCCGTCCCGTTTTCCCCCGTGATCAGCACGCGCGCCGCAGTGTCGGCGACTTTCTCGATGTTCTCGATCAGCGCGCGAATCGCGAATGACTTTCCGACGATCTCGTACCGCGACTCGATCGTCGCCTTGAGGCGCGCATTTTCTTCGGCGAGATCGATGCGTCCCGTGGCGTTGCGCAGCGTCACGAGAATGCGATCGGTGTCGAGCGGTTTCTCCAGAATATCGTACGCGCCGAGCTGCGTCGCCTCGACGGCATTCTGGATCGTCGCATGACCGCTGATCATGACGACGAGCGCGCCTGCGTCGTGCTCGCGCAAACGCTTCAGCGTCTCGAGCCCGTCCATTCCCTCCATCTTCACGTCGAGAAACACGAGCTGCGGTTTGAACTGATCGTACACCGCGATCCCCTCTGCGCCCGACGCCGCGGACTTCACCTCGTACCCCTCGTACTCGAGGAGCTGCGTCAGCGCGGCGCGAATTCCTTTTTCGTCGTCGATGACCAGCAGACGGCGGCTCATGGAACCGATTTGTAGAGGACGACGTGCCCCTTCGCGACGCGGACGTCGGCGAGCTCCGTCGGCACGCGCACGGGGATCGCGTCCTTGGGAGTGCTCGCGGTGCGCTCGCTGGTACGAACCCGGCCAATGATATTCTCGACGAGCGGTCCGGGCAGATCCAGGTCCTTGAGCGAAATCCGGTCGACACGGAACTGCGCATGCCCCGGCGAAACGATTTCCAGTTTGCCGCGCACCGTGATCTCCTGCCTGCCGTGGAGCATCGAGCCAAGCGGCCCGAGCGCCTTCGCATCGGCAAGATCGGCGACATTGACCATCGCGCGAACGGAGAGGCGGTCGTCGCGGGCGAGCGCTTCGGCGGAAACAGAATCACGGCTGAGCTCGCGCAGCGCGGGATCGAGCGCATACGCGGCGAGGTCGCCGGCCGCGACGTCGACATACACGGGGCCGTTCTTCTGTGAAAGCTTCGCCACTGCCAGACGCGCGCGCGCCGAGCCCTCCGGCGTCAGCGGCTCCCATTTGGGTGAAGAGGCCGAAACCGTCACGCCCGGTCCGCCGAGACGCGCGCGCAGCTTTGGATACCAGCTGTCGTGTGTAAACCATGCCGCCGCGGCGCATATCGCGATGATGAGAAGACAGCCGAGGCGGCCGAGGCAACCGAACATCAGGACGCTCCGTTCGTGAGTGTTTCAACGAGCGACTGCTCGTCGGCGCGATTGAGCGACCCGCTGCGAAACCCGCGCAGATCGAGCTCCACAGATTCAAATCCGGCCGATGTCACGGCGGCGCGAACCGCATCGCGATTTTCGGTCGTGCGCCAGCGGTCGAGCTCCGCGGGCGAGAGCTCCACGCGTGCGACATCACCGTAGTAGCGCACGCGCAAGTCGCCCGCGACGCCTATCTCGCGCAGCGCGCGCTCCGCGGCTTCGATCTTTCCCAGACGCAGCGGTGTGACTTCCGTGCCGTACGGCAGCCGCGACGCGAGACATGGCGAGGACGGCTGCGACCACGTGGGAATGTCGCGCTCGCGCGAGAGCGCGCGAATCTCGTCCTTGGTGAATCCGAGTTCCGCGAGCGGAGAGAGCACACCCTGCTCGACCGCCGCCCCTTTGCCCGGACGATGGCCGTGCGTGTCGTCCGCGTTCGTCCCATCGATCACGGCCGCCAATCCTCGCTCGCGGGCGACGGGCACGAGCCGCGACCACAATTCTGTCTTGCAGAAATAACAGCGATTCGTCGGGTTCGCGGCGTAGCGCGGATCGTTCAGTTCATCGGTGTCGAGCTCGAGCACCGGCACGCCAAACCGCTCGGCGACTTCGCGCGCGCGCGTCCACTGCTCCATCGGATAACTCGCGCTGCGTCCGATCACGGCCAGCACACTTTCGCGGCCGAGCGCGCCGATCGCGACGCACGCGAGGTACGCGGAATCGACGCCGCCACTGAAGCCGATGAGCACGGAGCCCCGGCTCTGCAGCCACCCGATCAGCGCGACTTCCTTATCCTGCGCAGTTGGCATCGACGTCATCGGCATACGGGAAAGCTAGTCGGCACGTCACCTAGCGCGGGCGCCGGTACGTGACGCCCCCTCTCACTACGAAGGCAATGCGCCTGGTGTTCCGAATATCCGTGGTGGGATCGGCGTCGAGCACGACCAGGTCGGCGGCCTTGCCCGCGACAACGGATCCGAGCGTGGATGCCGACCCTGCAGCCAACGCAGAATTCAGCGTCGCCGCCGTGATCGCCTCGAGCGGCGTAAATCCGGCGCGCATGACGAGCAATTCCATCTCACGATGCAGTCCCGGCAGCGAATCGCGTCCCGGCGGCATCATGCCGTCGGTCCCGGCGCAAATCGTGACGCCCGCCAAGTGCGCCGCCCGCGTGGCGTCGTACGCCCACTGCGCCCCGCGCTTCGGGTCCACGAGACCGAATGACGGGCCCGTCGCCGCTTCGAATCGCGGAAGAATCGAGAGCGTCGCGTCAAAGATCGTATTGCCGGCCTTCATTTTCGCGAACAGATCCTGCATCACGGGGCCGTCGGGCGGTACGGAATCGTATGCCGAACGCGGAGGAAGGCGATCCCCGTAATGCTGCGGCGGATTCGGAATCGCCGCCCAGTACAAATAAATCGCATGCGAAATCACATCGACGCCGGCGTCCACCGCGTCGAGCGCGGTCGCGGGAAAAATCGTCGAGTGGCTCCAGACTTTCATGCCCTGCCTGTGCGCTTCGGTCGTGATTTTTCCGACGAGGTCGGCGGGGAGGTCCGCGTAAATTTTGACTGCGGTCGCGCCGGTGGACTTCGCATCGCGCACCGCGAGCCGGATATCGGTCGCGGGTGTAATCGCCTTCATCCATGGAATTTCCCCCGGGATCCCGCCATGCGCCGACGCCTTCGTTCGCGCGTCGCCAAAAAAAGTCGGCCCCGCCATCAGCGACGAATAAAAAATGCGCGGAATATCGGCGTCCGCGCGCCGTGAACGGGCGGCGAGCTCCTTCAGCACGATTGCATCACCGGCCATGTCGCGCACGCTGGTCAGGCCGCCGAGAAGCGCGAGATGCAGGGTCGCCGCGGCGCTCGCGTCCTGTCCGGCGGGATCGGTCGCAACGTGCACGTGCGCATCGATCAGCCCCGGGATGACGAACTTCCCCGTGAGATCGACTATGCGCACGCCGGCCGGAAGCGCCCGGCTCCTGGTTTCGAACACATCTTCGAT
>DASYSH010000416.1:0-6281 GCA_036003525.1 Gemmatimonadaceae bacterium
GACCAATAAACAGCAGCACACCCGGCTCCTCGCGGGCTCGAATACGCGCAAATGCAAACAGCGGCTGATGCCACAAATACGCACTGTAGCTCACGAGGCCCACTCCTACCAGCCAGCGGTGGGAGAGCATTCGTCCAACCAGAGTCTCGGAGGTCGCGCAAACAATGATGAGCGCCGCGCCGACGTTTGGCACCAGCGTGAACAGCGTCGGGCCCTGCGTGATATCGTCAAAGCTTACGATCGCCCACGCGATCAATAGAATGCCGGCAAGTGCGAGGCCCTCTTTCGCTAATCGCGCGGATCGCGTCGATGCTGCTCGATTGTCTGCAACTGGCGCGCGGAAAGCCAGCATCGCTCCGAGGAGCAGCTCCCATCCCCGAAACGGCGCCAGGTAAAAGGCCATCCCGGCGTGGCGTCGCCATCCCCAGACTGCCAGCGCAAGACTAATCATGGCCACGCCAGCTACCAGCCGGACTGTATTGCGCCGTCCGAATCGCCACGCGAGCATCAGAGACAGCGGGAAAAGCAAATAGTACTGCTCCTCCACCGCGAGGCTCCAGGTGTGGAGCAATGGTTTCAGGTCATTTGCCGTTCCGAAATAATTTCCTGCCTCCCACCAAAACAAGAAGTTCGACGAAAACACCGATACCGCTACGACGCTTTTTGCAAACTCAACCAGCTGGTACGGCAACATCCAGAGCCAAGCAAATGGAAGGCACGCAAGCATGACAACACACAGCGCCGGCAGAATGCGTCGCGCTCTCCGTTCGTAAAACCCCGCAATCGACGAACGCCCCTGGTCCAGCTCCGCAACCAGCAACGATGTGATCAGATAGCCGCTGATCACGAAGAACACGTCGACGCCGACGTACCCGCCGCTGAATCCGCGAATGCGAGCGTGAAACAGAATGACCGGCAATACCGCGACAGCACGCAGGCCGTCAATCTCTCTTCGATATTCCATTCAGCGGGACCGCGCTCCGGCGAGGCGAACGACCTCGAGCGCGCCGATGAGCGGTGCGCGCCCCGGCGTCCGATAAGTCTTCACTGTAGCGGATTCGTTGCGGTACACGCGCTCCTCTCGGACGAATCCGTCGACAGTACGCAGCGTGGAGTCCGGCGACTGCGATGCGTCGAGCAGGGCATACGCGGGCCGACCGGACGGCAAGTCACTCGTGTCGAAATACATCGGTCGAGGGGAATAAACCGCGCCGATTCGAAAATCGGGGCTAAAAATTACTGCGTTGCCCGGAAGAACCGAATCCAGCGCCTCAAAATCTTGATAGAAAGCGACATAGCGCTCGCTGAATTTTTTCCGCGTTTGAACGCCGGTGGCAACCGGGATGAATGGCGCGGCGTAATAGACTTGCACGATGAGCCACGGAACGAGCAGTGCCAGCAAGAGGGTGGCAAACGCGAATCGATTGCGCGCAATCGGCCAATCCGGCCACGACTTCGCTGCGATCGCTGCAAAGCTGATGGCGATCCCGTATTGAAGACCTCCGATGAGACGGACGCTCGGATAGGCGAACACACTGATCACGATGAGATGCGCGACCAGTAGACCGGCCATCGCCAACCGATCGCGCACTGCCACCGCGCGCGAGAGAAACGCGCCTGCAACTCCGATCCATATGAGCGGCGAGTACCCGATTAGCGCGTCGAGCGCCAGCGCTGGAACGGACTCGGCGTTGATATCCCGCGCACTATCGAACATTTGTCGAGCCACACCATGTCCATAAACCGATCGGGGGAACGCATCGCTGAGGAGCGGCCCGAAAGGCGACCCCGAAGCCCGGAAGGTCCAAAAGACGATCGGCGCATAGAACACGAACCACGGCATCGCAGCCGCAGCCACCACTAGTCGTATGCGCTGCCCTTCGTCTCGTCGAAACAACCAAATGATGGTCACCGCGAGCAACAGAAGTGATATCGGAAGCAACGAAACCTTGGACGAGGCTGCGGCTACCGTGAGAACTCCGACGAGCAGCGCAAAACGGGTCGCTCCGATCTGCGCGAACAATCGGTGTCGCAGCATCCACGCGGCGCCGCCCGCACAAAGGGCCAGGTCGCCCATGGAGTGACTGCCTGCGGTGACGTGCCACACAATCGGGTACAGACCGGTGCAAAAGGCGGCCGTCCAGACAGCCGACCATAGCGCATCGCCGCCGTTATCGCGAATGGTCCTCCATGCGAATGCGGCGAGGGTCGCAGCGAGCCACCAGCCAACAACGTTGCCGGCGTCGGGCACTCGCAGCGCGTGCAAAGGTGTGAGCGAAATCTGGAACGCCATCTGCGGCCAGATCGCCGTTTGCCACGGTTTGAGATAGAAAATGAGCGCGCCGTCGTTCGCGATTCGCGCCAGCGCGAGCATATGGTAGTAGATCTCGTCGAACTTGGTCGACGGCGCCGTGGCGACTAGCAGCGCGGTCGCGAGCGAAATCGCTGCAACCAAGACGATCGCCAGCACGGTTCGATCGGCCGCACCGGTAAACCGAAACCGCAATCCGCGTGCGAGGCTCGCCGCCTGGCCGGCACCGACCGCGAGCAATCCCCAGCCGAACACGAGAAGCACGGACCGCGGCGCGGCACCCGCCATCGCAGGCAGTTCCACGCATAGCATGACAGACTGGATTCCCAGCAGAACCGCGCACACCATGCGCCATGGCGAAGGAAGCACAAGGCGCAATGCGCGCATGACAATTTCTCCGACGCCGGCGAAGCCGAAAAAAACCAGCGTGCCTGCTGTGACAATCAGCGCCGGCTGATAGCTCGCGCGGAGGAAGGAGTAGTTCACACGTCCAACATCGGCAGCCGGAGCAGCGACACTTGCACTCAGACCGCGCGCGCGATCACGGAAATGCTCCAGTCATTCGCCGCGGGTTCACCGGAGTAGTCGGGAAATCCGCCTAGGCGCAATAGCTCAAAGCCCGCACCGGCCAGCAAGCTCTCGAGCTCATCGCGATCGAAATAGCGCATGGAATGTTTCTCTTCGGTATCACGCGTGACGCAGGCACCGGCGATCTCCATCACGCGGAAGCTCACGGTACACATCCGTGCTTGCGTGTCGAGTTCTCCCGCCGAGAGCCGCAGGGTGCTCGATCCCGCCCGCTCAACGATCTTCCAGCGCTGGCCGGGCGGATATCGAAGCACCGCAGGCGCGTGCCATACGTCGAACACGAGGAGCGCGCCGTCGCGCAGATTTCGCCGCGTCGACGCGAGTGCCATTTCCACTTCCGCGTTCGTCGCGAGATAGCCGAGGACTGCGAACATCATCAGCGCCGCATCGCAACGCGCAACGGCCGGCACGCTGGTGATTTCGCCAGCGACCAAAGTCACGCGGTTCGCGACACCCGCCGATTCTACTTTCGAGCGAGCGGCATCGAGCATGCCCTGCGACCTGTCGACGCCGATCACTTCGTAGCCGCGGCGCGCGAGGGGAATCGCATGTCCGCCGGTACCACAACCGAGATCGAGCACGCGCGTGATCGGCGCAAGACCGAATTCGGTGAATGCTTTTTCTATCATATCGCACTCAAACTCATATGCCTTGCCGCCATACAATGCGTCATACGCGGCCGAGTACGCAGCGCCGAATACCTCGCTCATGGCAACACTTCGCGCACCGCATCCACGACGCGCTCGAGCTGGACGGGCGTCAGCGTGAGGCCGCTCGGCAAATACAAACCGCGGCGTGCGATTCGCTCGGCAACGGGATAGCTCTCTCCGGCGAACAGTCCCTGGCGGCGGAAGACTTCCTGCTCGTGCATCCCCAGAAAGAATGGCCGCGTTTCCACGCCGAGCGCTGCGAGCCGCCGCGCGACCTCGTTGGCGTCAAACCCGACTCGCTCGTCAAGCACAACGCCATACATCCAGTAGACGCTGCGCGCCCAGCTCTTCTCGACCGGCAGATGCATACTCGAGAGGTCCGCGAGCCTCCGCGTATATTCTCCGCCGATCCATCGCTTCTTCGCGATGATCGCGTCCATTCGCGCGATCTGCGGCAGGCCGAGCGCCGCCTGAACGTTCGTCATCCGGAAATTGAACCCCATCTCCGCATGATGAAAACGGCGCGCGGGGTCGAACGCGAGGTTGCGCAGCAACCGCGCGCGCTCGGCGATCGTATCGTCATCTGTGACGAGCATTCCGCCTTCGCCCGTCGTGATCAGCTTGTTCGCGTAAAAGCTGAAACAACTCACGTCGCCAAAGCTGCCGCAGCGCCGCCCTTTGTACTCTGCCCCGTGGGCTTCGGCGGCGTCCTCAACGATACGCAACTCGTGCTCGGCGCCGAGTTCAAGGATCGGGTCCATATCTACGGGGTGCCCGTAGATGTGCACTGGCATGATCGCTCGCGTCCGCGGGCCGATCGCGGCGCGAACGGCATCGATGTCCATCGTCCACGTAAGCGGATCAGCGTCCACCAACTTCGGCACAGCGCCCGTTCGCAACGCCGCGAACACACACGAGACGATGGTAAAGCTCGGCATGATGATCTCGGAGCCGGGTTCGAGTCTGAGCGCGGCAACCGCGAGCTCAAGCGCGGCAGTTCCGTTCACGACCGACACGCCGTGGCGGCGACCGCAATACGCCGCCCATTGGGACTCGAATGCGTCGAGATGCGCTCCGTGCGACGAAATCCAGCCGGACCGGAGACAGTCCATCACAGCAGCGATCTCTGGTTCGCCGAACGCAGGTTCACTGACCGGAATCATTTCCCTCTGTCGATCCATCTAGAAACGCTCCTTCTCGGCCAGACCGGTGTAAGGTCCCTGCTTCACTTCCAAGAGTACGGTGTCTTCGATCATGCGGAAGCCGTGACCGCCGCCGACCATTACCATCACGTCTCCTTGGTCAAGTTCGCGCGTCGCGGCGAGCGCGCGACTGTCGTCGTATATGTCGAGCGCGCACCGGCCGCGAAGGACAACAAGCACCTCGGACGTCACGCTGAGTTCCCGCTTGATCGGCAGGTGCGCATGACGTGGAATCTCGTGTCCCGCTGGATACACGATGAATCCCGTTTGGAGCGGGAGTGATGCCGGCGTGGGGAAATTTGTTCGATCGGGAAGCGGCGCACCGCGGATGATGTAGCACAGCGGGCGCTCGTCCGTGCCGATCAGTTCTACAACTGGGACGTCGGGCATGGCTCCGAATCTAACCCGTCATGCGCGCGTCCACGCGCAGCAGACGACCGCCTCCGCCGCGACGTGCGCGTCGCGCGGCACCAACGGACTCCGCCCGTGGGCGCCAGCCACCGCCGTCGACTCGGCCGCATAGGTCGCGGTCGCGCACTCCGCGGCGCCGACGCGGCTCCAGCCACGATCGTTGAAATAGCGGAAGTACGATTCCACACCGGCGACCGGCTTGAATATTCCGCGAGCTTCAGCGAGAAGCGCCGAGTCGAATTGCTGGAACGCCGGGAATGATTGCGCGCGGCCGAACGGGAGCGTGAGCAGCAGAACGCCGCCCGGCCTTACCACGCGCGCAAGTTCGCGCAAAGCAGTCTGCCATGTATTGGGCGACGGCGCGGCAGCCGCCGCAGCGCCGGCAAAACCGCTGTTGTCGAATCCCACGTGCTCGAGTGTCGAGACGCAGATCACTTCGTCAAACCACGCATCGCGAAACGGCAACGCGCGCAGGTCGCAAAAGTTGTACGAAATGCGGCGCTGCCAAAAGCAGTCACGCTCGGGCGCAAGTGTCGCAATTGTGAGGTCGCGCGCGGCGATGGCCGGATGCGCGAGCAGAAACTCGTGATTCAGCGCCGATCCGGCGTCGAGGGAGCGGCCGCCAGTGCGGGCGCCGAGTTGCGCGAGGGTCCACGGCAGCTCAACCGTGCGCTCATCGAGGTGCAATCCGTGACCCACTGTGAGATCACCTCCGCCAACGAACGCGGCCGCAACGCGCGGATCGGCGTTTGCCTGCTCGATCGCGTGGCGACGGCGCCTCATGTATGCCGCATCCCAAAGGCGCGACCGTCGGAAAATCAGAGTGCCTCCGTGACCGCGGCGCGGCGCAAGGGATCGTTGTTGAGTTTCATTGCGTAACGGATTTTTTCGAGCACGGCGATCGCTGCTATCTGACGGTCAACACTCCGCGGGTCCCTGCTCCACCAGAGCGCGAATCCCAGGACGACCTTCCACCCTTCGCGAAGCCCTGTCGAAAGCGCGTACCGCACGTTGGAAATCGGCTCGATCGATTTCCCTCGTAGTTCTTCGTATGCGAGCGTGCCACCTAAATGGCGCGCCCACCGCCGAAAATACGCAATGCGAAGTCGCTCGGCGCTG
>DASYSH010000417.1:0-1510 GCA_036003525.1 Gemmatimonadaceae bacterium
GCGTGGCGTACCGCGGCGGCTACCACGATTTCAATATCCGTCGCGGGGGGCTCGATGTGTTTCCGAGACTCGTCGCATCGGAGCATAAGCACGAATTCGAGGACGACGATCTTCCGAGTGGAATCACCGAACTCGACATGCTGCTCGGCGGCGGCCTGCCGCTCGGGACGAGCACGCTGCTGCTGGGACCCGCGGGCACCGGGAAGTCGTCGATCGCGACGCAGTTCGCCGTTGCCGCCGCGAAACGCGGCCAGCGCGCCATGATGTATGTCTTCGACGAGAATATCGGGACGTTTCGCACGCGGTCGCGGAAACTCGGGATGCCCGTGGAACCACACATCGCGTCGGGGCTGCTCACTGTTCAGCAGATCGATCCGGCTGAAATGTCGCCCGGGGAACTCGGCGCGCGCATCCGGCGCGCAGTCGACGGGACGGACGATCACGGCGAGCGCGCAGGCGTCGTGATCATCGATAGCCTCAACGGATATCTCAATGCGATGCCCGAGGAAAAATTCCTCACGGCGCAGCTGCACGAACTGCTCGCCTATCTCGGCCAGCAGGGCGTCGTCACGATTCTTTCTGTGACACAATCGGGAATGGTCGGCACGATGGCTTCGCCTGTGGACACGACGTACCTCGCGGACAATGTCGTGCTCTTCAGATTTTTCGAATCGCGCGGCTATGTGCGGCGCGCGATTTCGGTGGTAAAGAAACGGAGCGGCCGGCACGAACTCACTATTCGCGAGCTGACCGTGAACGGCGGCGCAATGCATATCGGCGAGCCGCTGGAGCACTTCCAGGGCGTGCTCACCGGCGTGCCGACTTTTGTCGGCCCGTCTGACAAATTGAACGCCATCACGAAGGCGCAAGAGTAGTCGATGCGGGTCCTGCTGCTTCCGCCGACGCGCCGTGACGCGGAAGCCCTTCAGAAGCTGTTCGCTGAGGAGCGGATGCCGTGCGTGGTTTGCGCGGACATGCACGCACTCTGCGAAGAGGTGCGCAATATCGCGGGCGTCGTGATCGTAGCGGAGGAGCCGCTGACACGCGAATCGGAAGAGTATGTCGATTGCGTCCAGAGACAGCCTGTATGGTCCGACCTTACGACCATCGTCCTCTCGCGTTCCGGCGCGGAGTCACCCCGCCTGACCGAACTGCTGCACCGGCTCGGAAACGTCAGCGTCGTCGAGCGCCCCGTGCGCATGACAACGCTGCTCAGCCTGATTCGATCGTCGTTGCGCGCGCGCGAGCGACAATACCAGATTCGCGCGCATCTCATCGAGCGCGAGCGAATCGATCTCGACCGGAACCGGCTGCTCGAGGCGGAACGGGCCGCGCGCGCGGCGGCCGAGCGCGCGGGCAGAATGAAGGACGAATTCCTCGCGACGCTCTCGCATGAGCTCCGCACCCCGCTCAGCGCGATCCTGGGCTGGTCGCAGGTACTCCTGCGCGGCGCGCACGGGCCCGAGGATCTCAATGACGGACTCAGGAAGATCGAACGCAATGCGCGCTC
>DASYSH010000418.1:0-11115 GCA_036003525.1 Gemmatimonadaceae bacterium
AGTCGCCGGTGAAGTGGAGATTGATGTCCTCCATCGGAATCACCTGCGAATATCCACCACCCGCAGCGCCGCCCTTCACGCCGAATACCGGACCCAAACTCGGCTCGCGCATGCACAGCGCCGCGTTCGACCCGACTCTGCGCAGCGCCTGCGTGAGGCCGACGCTCACCGTGCTCTTGCCCTCGCCGGCCGGGGTCGGACTGATCGCCGTGACGAGCACGAGCTGCCCTCGCACCGGCCGCTCGGAGAGTTCGAGTGGAATTTTCGCCTTGTACTTGCCGTACAAATCGAGATCGTCGGCGCCGAGGCCCAGATCGGCTGCGACTTCGGTGATCGGGCGGGGTTTGGCAGCCTGTGCGATTTCGATATCTGTAGGAATCACGTGACTCGCTCGGGGTGAGAATAGATGTTGGCCGTCGTGCCGCGAAGAAGCCCGACCAATGTGATGCCGGACGCGTCGGCGATCTTCACCGCGAGTTCGGTAGGACGTGAGACCGCCGCGAGCAGGGCGACGCCGGCAGCGGATGCTTTTTGGATGAGCTCAAAACTGGCGCGACTCGTGACAACGAGAAAGCCCGCCGACGCGTCGGTGCCCGCTCGCGCGAGCGCGCCGAGCACTTTGTCGAGGGCGTTGTGACGGCCCACGTCTTCGCGAACGACTTCGAGGGTACCGTCCGAACTCGCCCATGCGGCGGCGTGCACTGCGCGCGTTTCGCGATTCAGCGGCTGATGCGCATCGAGCGCTTCGCCCGCGCGCCAAAGCGCGTCGTGCGTGATCGACAGATTCGCAGAAACCCTGGTCACCGCGCGCACGGCATCATCGATCGCCTCGACACCGCACAACCCGCAGCCCGTGCGGCCGGCGAGCGCGCGCATTCTCTGGGCAAGCCGCGCCGCGGCTTCAACGGGAATCGCGATGGCGAGCTCAAATCCTTTTTCATGTTTCGATTGTTCCACGCGTTCGATCTCGGCGGCGCTGCTCACGATTCCCTCGGTGAGCGAAAACCCGTACGCGAGATCTTCGAGATTGTCCGGAGTGCACATCATGACCACGTGCGGCCGGCCCGAGTACACGAACGCGACCGGCGATTCTGTCGCGATCGCCCCGCGAGCTTCCGCTCGCGAATTTTCCGTCAGCCGCACGAACGTGCGCTCGCGCACCCGCCCGTCCACGGTCATTCCCGGACGTTCGCGGCGCGTTCCGTCTTCGGACTTCGGTCTTCGGTCCTTTGCACGAACCGCCAGCCGAATCTGCCCTTGATGCAGAGATTGCCGAGCGTCACGCCGTTGTCGAGCGGTGACGTGGCTTTCACGATCTCATTGTCCTGCACGTGCAGCGTGAGCGTGCACCCGACGCCGCAATACGGACAGATCGTATCGGTGGCTTTTTGTTTTTCTTCATTCCACGAGCCATCGTTGCGCATATCGAATTCGCGCTTCGCCATCAGCGCGCCAGTTGGGCAGACGGCGATGCAATTTCCGCAGTAGACGCACGCGGAGTCGGGCAGCGTAACGGCAAGTTCGGTGGAAATCCGGGCGTCGAAGCCGCGGCCCGCGACCGCGATGGCGAACGTGTTCTGATGGTCGACGCCGCACGCTTCGACACACTTGTAGCAGAGCACGCACTTTGCGTAATCACGGATGTACAAATCGTTGTCGACCATAGGCGGCTGCGCGACGGTCGCGGCAAAATCCGGATTCGGCGGCGCGTGATGTCCGCACACGGCTGCGTCTCGCACACCCGCGGCGGCGGCCGGTGCGGGCGGGCCGTACCGCTCGGGCTCACACTCGTACTCGGCGAGAAGTTCATCCATGCCGGGTGTCGTCGAGAGATCCACCGACGACGCGAGCAGTTCCAGCACCATCTTGCGCGTGTGCTTCACGCGGTCGTTTCCGGTGCGCACCACCATTCCCGCTTCGACCTGACGCGAGCAGCTCGGCACGAGCACGCGCGAGCCTTCGACTTCCACCATGCACACACGGCAGACATTCACGGGCCGCAGCGTCTCGAGGTAGCAGAGCGTCGGAATGTCGATGCCGATGGTCTTACATGCGCCGAGGATTGTCGTGCCCTCGGGCACTTTCACGGGTGTTCCGTCGATCTGCAGCTCGATCGTCTTCTTCGGCGCGCGATCGGGACGCCGGATCTGAACGAATGGCGTCGATTCGGTGGCGGTCATGCGGTCGCGCTCCCCGGTTCTGCGTAGAGCCCCAGTCGCGTGATTGCCGACTCGACTGCGGAATATGCGGTCTGCCCGAGTCCGCAGATGGATCCGTCTTTCATCGCCTCGCCGAGTTCGTGGAGCAGGGCGAGTTCGCCGCGCACGCCGCCGCGTGTCTTGCCGCTCGTGATGCGGTGGAGCGCTTCTTCCTGGCGCACGGTGCCCACGCGGCACGGCACGCACTGGCCGCACGATTCGTCGCGGAAGAACGCGGCGATGCGAAGCACGGCGTCGCGCACGTCGCAGGTGTCGTCGAACAGCATCACGACGCCGGAGCCGAGCGTGGTTCCGGTCGCGCGCGTGTCCTCGTGTGTGAGTTTGATATCGAGTTCATCGCCGCGCACAAACACGCCCGCCGCGCCGCCGAGGAGAACCGCTTTCAGCGTGCGCCCCTCGGGAACGCCGCCGGCCATGTCGATCAGTTCCCGGAGCGTCGTGCCGAACGGCACTTCGTACACGCCCGGCCGCCGCACCGTGCCGCTCAAACAGAAAAGCCGCGTGCCGGTCGATTGCTCGGTCCCGACTCTCGCAAACGCCGCGCCGCCTTCGAGCACGATCGCCGGAATGTTCGCGAACGTCTCCACGTTGTTGGCGGCGGTCGGCTTGCCGAACAATCCATGCGACACAGGGAATGGCGGCTTGTTGCGCGGCTCGCCGCGCTTTCCTTCGATCGATTCGAACAGCGCGGTCTCTTCGCCGCAGATGTACGCGCCCGCGCCTCGACGGATCTCGATGTCGAACTTCACACCGCGTCCGAGAATGTCGTCGCCAAGCAGTCCCGCCGCGCGCGCCTGGCCGATCGCGTCGTGCATCCGCTCGAACGCGAGCGGGTACTCGGCGCGAATGTACAAGAATCCTTTTTCAGCGCCGGCGGCGAACGCGCCGATCGTCATTGCCTCGACGATCGCGAACGGATCCTCGGTGAGCAGCACGCGATCCTTGAATGTGCCCGGCTCCGACTCGTCCGCGTTGCACACGAGATAGTGCGGCTGCGCGGCCTGCGTGCGAACCGCCTCCCATTTTCGTCCGGTGGGGAACGCGGCGCCGCCACGCCCGACGAGCTTCGACGCGGTGACTTCGCGAATCACGCCCTCTGCGCCGAGCTCAAACGCTTTTGCGAGTGCGGCGTAACCACCGGCCGCGCGATAGGCCGCAAGACTCGTCGGATCGACCTTGCAGACGCGCTCGAGCAACCCGCCGCGTGAAATCCGCGGACTGCGAACCACGTGCGGCTGATCCGCGCCGTCGGCGCCGGAAACTCTTTTCCCGGTGAGAAGCGCGCTGACGCCTTCCGCCGTCGCGCCGCCGATCGAGCGTTCGGTCAGTGACTCGCCGGCTTCCACCATCAGCGCGGCGGGAGCGACGTCGCACAATCCCAAACAGGGCGAATGCATCCACGCGGGCTTGTCGCGGTCGAGCGTGTGATGTTCGCCTTCGGGCTCGTGCGTAATCGGCGGGCCACATTTCGCTTCGAGCGCGGCGCACAATTTCACGGCGCCTTTCGCGCGGCACGCGATATCGTCGCAGACATGCACCACGCGGCGCGGCCGCGGCGACGTCGCGAGCATCGCGTAAAAAGTTGCGACGCCCCACGCTTCGGCGGGCGGCACGCCAAGCCGCTCGCAGACGTAATCGAGTCCGCCCTCGGAAATGAATCCGACGCGCGCCTGGACCGCCTGCAACAACGGCAACAGCATGTGGCGCAGCTCACGCGTAGCGCGCCCGCCGAATTCGGCGGTGTGCGCATCACGTTCGCTGCCACGTTCGCCGCCATCCCACGATGACGACGGCGCGCCGATGATCGCATCGACCGCGGACCGCTCCTCGGCGGTGGGTTCGGCGTCGAGGAGACGAATATCCATTACGAGTGGGCCGAGCCCGCCATCACGCTCGAACGTTCGACTCGCACCGCGCACGCCTTGAATTCGGCGGTGCCGGACTTCGGGTCGGACACATCGATCGTGAGCACGTTCGTTGCGACGTCGTCGGGGAAGTGAAGCGTCATGAAGACCAAGCCGGCCCGGAGCGTCCGGTCGATATGCGCGGGCGCGACGAGCGTGCCGCGCCGCGATGTGATGCGAACTTCTTCGTTGTCGGCAATTCCGAGCCGCTCCGCGTCTTCTGGGGAGATGTCGAGCATCTCGCCCCAGTGGAGCGGCGAATCGTACCCGGCAGTCTGCACGCCGGTGTTATACGATTCGAGACGGCGTCCCGTTGTGAGCAGCAGCGGATACTCGGCGTCCGGCATTTCAACCGGACCCTCGTGCCGCACCACAGTGAACGGCGCCGCCGGTCCGCGCGTCGCTCCTTTTTCCCAGAGTCGCGCGTGGAGGAACGGCGTGCCGGGGTGCGATTCGTCCGGGCACGGCCACTGAATCCCGTCGAGCTCTTCGAGACGTTTGTAACTCATGCCGCCCGCAAAATCAGGCGCGACGGTCCGGAATTCATTCCAGACTTCTTCGCCGGTCGGCGTGCCCCAGTCATGACCGAGGCGCTTGGCGATCTCGGACATGATCCAGAGTTCGTCGCGCGCGCCATCAGGCGGCTCGCTCGCCTTGCGGCAGCGCTGCACGCGGCGCTCGCTGTTCGTCACCGTGCCTTCGCCCTCGCACCACGTCGCCGCGGCCGGCAGCACCACGTCGGCGAGCCGCGCCGTGCGCGTCATCACGATCTCCTGCACGACGAGATGATCGAGGCCATTGAGCAGGTGTTCGACGTGATGACCGTCGGCGTCCGACTGCGCGGGGTTCTCGCCGATCACATAGAGTGACGTCAGCTCGCCGCGGCCCATCGCGGCGAGCATCTGCGTGAGGTTCCATCCGTGATTCGGCTGCAGCTTCACGTTCCAGTGTTTCTCGAAGCGCGCCTGAATTGCGCTGTCGGTGATTTCCTGGAACCCCGGATATTTATTCGGGATCGCGCCCATGTCGCCGCCGCCCTGCACGTTGTTCTGTCCGCGCAACGGGTTGGCGCCGCACCCCCAGCGGCCGACATGGCCGGTGAGCAGGCACAGATTGATCAGCGCGAGCACGTTATCCGCAGCGTCGTGATGCTCTGTAATACCCAGCGTCCAGCAGATCATCGCGCGATCCGCTTTGGCGAAGGCGTGCGCCGCGTCGCGGATCACGTCGGCGGGCACGCCGGTGAGTTCGGCGCCGCGCGCGAGCGTGTACGTCTCGACCGATCGTTTGTAATCGTCGTATCCCGACGTCGCGTTTGAAACGAACTCCTGATGCACGAGGCCGGCGTGAATGATTTCGCGCGCCATCGTATTGCTGAGCGCGATGTCGGATCCAACCTTCAAACCGAGCCACACGTCCGCCCACTGCGCGGATTCCGTGCGGCGCGGATCCATCACATAGAGCTTGGCGCCGTTGTGAATACCCTTGAGCAGATGATGGAACCAGATCGGGTGGGCCGCGCGCGCGTTCGAGCCCCAGAGGAAGACGACGTCCGTCTCCTCCACTTCGCGGTAGGAACTCGTCCCGCCGCCAGCACCAAAGACCGTCGCCAGACCGACGACGCTAGGCGCGTGTCACGTTCGGTTGCAGCTGTCGATGTTGTGCGTTCCGAACGCGACCCTCGAAAGCTTCTGCGCGAGGAAGTTGACTTCGTTCGTGGACTTCGAGCAGCTGAACGTTCCGATCGAGTTCGGGCCGCGGGCCTCGATGTTCCGCCTGAACCCGTCGGCGGCGCGGTCGAGCGCTTCGTCCCAGAACGCGGGACGGAGCACACCGTTGTCGCGAACCATCGGCGTTGTAAGGCGGGGGTAGAGGCGCGGTTTTGAACGCTTGCGGGCCATATACAACTCCGGCAAAGAAGTGACTCGTATGATGTAATCTACTGGCGATGCAGGGCGGTGGAAAAGGCGGGCGGACGATGTGGGCGACAGGAAAACATCGTACATTTTCACTCGAACTCGACGTGTGACCCCTTACCCATCGACTCGCATGCGCCTCCGCCTCTCCATCGGTCTCCTCCTTGCCGCCGCGCTGCCACTCGCCGCGCAGGATCACGCGAACACCGCGAACAGCATGCCCCCCGCAGGCAATGCCAACAAGGCGAACTGGGTGCTCGCCGAAAAATTCTCGACGGCGAGCGTGCGAACGCGAACCTACACGAGCGCGGTGAATCCGCACTGGCTCGGACAGAGCGATTCGCTCTGCTACGATTGGAAGGACCACTCGGGCTCGACATTCCTGCTCGTCGTGCCAACAACGAAGACGAAGAAGCCCCTGTTTGATCATACCAAGCTTGCCGCGCAGCTCTCCGAGCTGAGCCGTCACGCGCACGATCCGCAGAATCTGCCGTTCGCGTCAATCACATTCTCGAAGGATCGCAAAACGTTCGAGTTCACGGCCGACAGTTCAAAGTGGGAGTGGGACGTCGGCACGGAGACAATGAAGCGGCTTGGTCCGGCCACACCTGCTGCCGGCGCAAACGGACGCGGGGGCCGCGCCGGCCGCGGTGGCGTGGTGGCCGACAGCACGCCCGCGACCCCGCCCGACACTTTGAATACGTGCGGCGGGACGGGCGGCGGGCGCGCGGGTGGCGGCGGCGGCGGCGGCGGCCGCGGAGGGGATTTCAGAAACTACGCGCCGGACAGCAGCATGTTCGCATTCGCACGCGATCACAATCTGTATGTGGTGAAAGTCGCGACGAAGGACACCGTGCAGCTCACGCACGACGGCGCCGTTCACTACAGCTTTGGCGCGCGCGACACACTTCAGGAGCGCCAGCAGCAAGAACTCACACTGCAAGGCCAAAACCTTGCGGATTCCGCAGGCGCTCAGCAGGGCGGGGGCGGACGGGGCGCGGTGAATCGCGACCCACGCGTGCGCGCAAACGTGACGTGGTCCGCGGATTCGAAGGCCTTCGCCGTGACGCGCATGGATCAGCGCAAAGTGAAAGAGCTGTTCCTCGTGAACAACACGGCGAACCCGCGGCCGGAACTGATGAGCTACAGCTACGCGATGCCGGGCGAGGAGAATGTCGGACAAGAAGAGCTGTACTTGTTTAAAGTGGGCGACACCAAGCTCTCGCCCGTCACTGTGAAGAAATGGAAGGACCAGCGGCTCTTCGACATTCATTGGAACGGCAAGGGCTCGGACCACCTTCGCATGGTCCGACGCGATCGCACACAGCGGCATTTCGAGCTGATCGACATGGACGTTGCAACGCAGTCGACGACACAGCTGCTGCGTGAGGATCTCGAGAACAATTCGAGCGAGCGCCAGAATGTGAAATATGTCAAGGCCGGCGGCGACTTTATTTGGTGGTCGGAGCGATCGGGATGGGGTCACTACTATTTGTATGACAACGCCGGCAAACTGAAACGCGCACTGACATCCGGCGCATGGCGCGCCGAACAGCTCGTGGATGTCGATTCGGTGCGCGGGATCGCCATTGTCGCCGGCGTAGGCCATGAGGCGGGCGAAAATCCGTACTACACGCACACCTACCGCGTGAACCTGGACGGCACTGGAATGGCTTTGCTCGATCCGGGCAACGCCACGCACAATGCGCGTGTGTCGACGAACAAGAAATGGATCGTCGACAACTACTCACGCGTGGACCAGACGCCCAAAGCCGTGCTGCGCGATCCGACGGGCAAGATCGTAATGGACCTCGAAGAGATGGATCTCTCGCGCCTCAAGGAGCTCGGCTGGCGCGCGCCCGAGACATTCGTAACGAAGGCCGCCGACGGCGTGACGGACATCTACGGCGATATGTGGAAGCCGTTCGATTTCGACTCCACCAAGAAATATCCGATCATCGCGAACGTGTATCCCGGTCCCCAAACCGAGTCGGTGACGTTTCCGTTCTCGGCAAACCCGGTGCCGCAGCAGCTCGCGCAGCTCGGCTTCATCGTCATCCAGATCGGCAATCGCGGGGGAAGCCCGCAGCGCTCGCAGGAATATCAGGGATACGGTTATTACAACCTCCGCGACTATGCGCTGGCCGACAAGAAGGCCGGCATCGAGCAACTCGCGGCGCGTCACGCCTACATCGATCTCAGCCGCGTGGGGATTTACGGCCACTCGGGCGGCGGGTTTCTCACCGCCGCGGCGATGCTGCTCCCGCCGTACAATGAATTCTTCAAAGTGGGCGTGAGCGAATCAGGAAATCACGACAACAACATTTATAACGAGAATTGGAGCGAGCAATATCATGGATTGAAGGTCATCGCGAAGGCCGGAGGCGGCGGGCGCGGCGGTGCGGTGCAGGCGACCGGATCGGAGAATGGGTCCAGCGCAGGTGGCCCACGGAGCGCCGAAGGAAATAATGCACGCGGGGACGCAGCGGGACTGGCCGGCATGGCGGCGCTGGTTGATGGATCGATCGCGGCCGACGATACGACGAACGTATTCCAGATTCACGTTCCGACGACCGTCGAGCTTGCGGCGAACTTGAAGGGCAACCTGTTGCTTGAAACGGGCGACATGGACAACAACGTCCACCCGGCGAACACCATTCGGCTCGTTCAGGCATTGATCAAGGCGAACAAACGGTTCGACTTCATGATGCTGCCGGGCAAACCGCATTCGTACGGCGACATGACGCCGTATACGAACCGCCTGATGTTTGAGTATTTCGCTGAACATTTGCTGGGCGATTACTACCGCGGCGATGCCGTTTACAAGGAGAAATGACGTGACCGGCCGACTCCCGCTCAGCAGGCTGGTTAACTTCAAACAGCTTTCTCTTTCCCGCACTCGGAATCCCATGCTCCGCACTCGTGCGCTCGCCCTCGGCGTATCGCTGGTTGGCATGTCGCTGCTCACCGCTCCCGTTCAAGCTCAGAGCAGTCCGCCCAGGCAAACGGAAGGTGACGCGTACACGCGATACGAATTGCTGGCACCCGGATCAGCAAAGTTTCGGATCATCTACGAGGTCACCGCGACCACGGCCGGCGCGACCTACTACTTCAATCCGATTCGCAAAGGCAGCGTCGCGACTGATGAGAGCGTTTCGGATCGCGCGACCGGAAAACCGCTGGTGTTCGATGTCGTCGGGCAGGACGTCGCCACCGCCGGCGGAGTGCGCGGCACCGACACCAGCCAGAAATACATTCGCGTGAAGTTGTCGCACCCGGTTCCGGAGAACGGCGGCGAAGCGCGCGTACTCATTCTCAAGACGTACGAAGACGCCGCCAGTTATTTCACCACCGGTGACGTGATCACGTTCACGCGTGGACTGGGCATCAAGCGCAACACCATCGTGCTTCCGCCGGGCTACGAAATGACCTCGTGCAACTATCCGTCCCAGGTCATTCAGCAGGATGACGGGCGCGTCGCGATTTCATTTTGGAACGGCACGCCGGGCGAAGCGCCGCTGACATTGAAAGCGCGCCCCGCGCAGGGCCTCGGGAAAACGAAAACCGGGATCGCCGGCGCCGCGGCGCGCCTCGACGAGCGCGCGCATCAGAATCGGAAGATCGTCTACTTCCTCCAGCAGCCGGAAACTCACGCGTTCGATCTCTATCACGATTACACGGAATCGAAGCCGGGCACGAGCACTTATATCAACGAAGTGCGCGCGGGAAGCACGGTCTCGAAGCCATCGGCGCGCAATCTCGATACCGGCGAAGAACTCAAGTGGGAGGTGCTGAAGGGCGACGCCATCACGAGGGCGAACCTCGGCGTGAAAGACGTGACGCCGGCGTCGGAAATTGTCGTATTCCGTTTTGCGCCTGTTCAGAACGGCGCTTCGACGCGCATCCGGATGTTCGAGACATACACCGACACCGCGCGTTACAAACTGGTGGGCGACGAACTGATGTGGGACCGCAGCTTTGGGCGGCCGGCCAACGCTGTCGTGCTGCCGGCCGGCTGGATGCTGACGAACAGTTCGGTGCCGGCGACCGTATCCGAGCAGCCCGACGGGCGGATTCGTGTGGATTTCATCAATCCGCGCACCGACGAGATCCCGGTTCTGCTGACTGCGCGACGCCGCAGGAACTAGAAGCGGGCAACCGCCGCGAGCCGCGGCAAGCGGCCACATGCGAGACTCAACTAGGTTTATATATGCCAAATGCACTGCGCACGCAGACGTTCAGCGAGTCCGTCATACGCGAGATGACCCGCGTCGCCAATGAATTCGGCGCCGTAAATCTGTCGCAGGGATTCCCCGATTTCGCGATGCCCGCCGTCATGAAGGACGCGGCATGCGCCGCGATCCACAACGACGTCAACCAGTACGCGACCACGTGGGGCTCGAAAAAGCTTCGCGACGCGATCGTCGGGAAATACGATCGCCGGTACGGAATGGAAGTGGATTCCGAGCGCGAGATCACCGTGACGTGCGGAGCCACCGAGGCCGCGGCGTCCGTCTTTCTCGCGCTGCTCAATCCCGGCGACGAGGTGCTGATCTTCGAGCCGTTCTATGAGAACTACGGACCCGACGCGATTCTCAGCGAAGCAAAACCCGTATTCGTGCCGCTGACCGCACCCAACTGGACGTTCAGCGAAGCCGCGCTCCGCGCCGCCATCACGCCGCGATCACGCGCGCTCGTGCTGAACTCGCCGCACAATCCGACGGGTCACGTATTTTCGCGCAGCGAACTCGAAGCGATCGCGAAGATCTGCATCGAGAACGACCTCATGGTCATCACCGACGATCCGTACGAGTACATCATTTTTTCCGGCGAGCACATTCCGATCGCGACGCTCCCCGGAATGCGCGAGCGGACAATCACGATCTCCAGCCTCTCGAAGACGTTCAGCATCACCGGCTGGCGACTCGGGTACGCGATCGCGAACCCGGAACGCACGAGCGCGATTCGCAAGGTTCACGATTTCCTCACGGTCGGCGCGCCGGCCCCGCTGCAGGACGCGGCGGCGATCGGCTACAGCTTCGAAGACTCGTACTACCAGAAACTCTCGGACGACTA
>DASYSH010000419.1:0-3658 GCA_036003525.1 Gemmatimonadaceae bacterium
ACGCGGATCTGCGCTCCTACGTGCGCGCCCGCTTCGAGTCGCGCTATCGTGTGATAGAGGCGGCCGACGGTGCGGACGCGATCGTCCGCGCGAGCGCGTCGATCCCTGATCTTGTGATCAGCGATGTGATGATGCCGGGAACGGACGGCCACGCGCTCTGCACGGCACTGCGCGCGAATCCTGAAACGGATTTCATACCCGTCATTTTACTCACTGCGCAGGCGGATCAGGAGCAGCGCATCGCGGGGCTCGACCGCGGCGCCGACGACTACATCGTCAAGCCGTTCGACATGCGTGAACTCGAAGCGCGCGTCGAGAATCTCATTGCCTCTCGCCGCCGGTTGCGCGAACGGTTTTCGGGACGGGCCGCACCGCTCAAGCCTGTGGAAGGGACGCTCTCTCCCGACGACAAAGCTTATCTCGACCGGCTGTCCGCGGCCGTGCAGGCGGGGTTGACGGACCCGGACTTCGGAGTGAACGAGCTTGCTGCGGCGCTGTACCAGGATCGCTCGCATCTGTTTCGCAAGACGCGCGCGCTTCTCGACGAGACGCCGTCCGACCTGCTCCGCCGGTCGCGATTGGAGCGCGCTGCCGAGTTGCTCGGCGACCGCGCCGGCACGATTGCGGAAGTCGCCTACGGAGTCGGGTTCAACAGTGTCTCGCATTTCTGTCATGCGTTTCGGCAGGCGTACGGAGCGACCCCTTCGGCGTATCGGGAAAGTGGAAGCCGCGCGAGAGGCTGAGGGCGGGACTCTCGTCCCCGCTCTGTTACATCATCGCGGATATCGATCCGCAACATCCGTGATACCAGAGGCAGCGCGCTGATCGGTATCATCACGGCTCGAAAGCCCGGGAGCCGGCGTGGACTCGACACAGCAGCAGGCGCGGATAGGCATATCGGTGATCGTCGCCGATCCTGACATGCGCGCGTATGTGTCGGAATGCCTGAACCAGATCCCGGGCGTTCAGTTGCTCGACAGCAACACGGACATCATGCCCGATCTCATTGTATGTGATGATCAAAATATTGTCGTTGCACGTGATATCCCGCGGCTCGTTGTGCTCGATGAACCTCCAGACGCGAGCGCGGCAAGCGGCAACTTCATCCTCACGCCGTTCGACGCCCGCGACCTCGTCCGCGCCGCTCTGCGGCTGATCTGAGCGGAAAAGAACGGTGTGGTCGGCCGCGAGTCGAAGCTTGCAACATGGAGACAATGACATCGCAACCTGGCCGATATGTGAGGTCGCCAGCGCCAACGCATGTTGGGGTCCATAAGCCACGCCACCCCTCTTTCAATGGAGTGTTTTGTGAACCCCACACGCCTTTCTTCTATCGTCATGCTCGCCGCGACTCTCACCGCGTGTAACGGCGCAGCCGACACCACGGCACCTTCGCTCATTTCCGCGAACGGCGTCGCAGCCGCGAGCGGACTCGCAGCCGCCGGCAGTCTGAACTTCACCGAGAACTTCAATCCCCATGTCGCGGTCGCGAACCGCCTCGAGGCGACGGGGGGAAGTCCACTGTACGTGAACGGGATGGCGGTGTTTTCTGAAGACAATGGCCGCGTATACCTTCGCACGCTCGCGGCCTATCAGAACGTGAGCTTCACTGCAGAAGTGACCGTCACGGTTCAAAGCGGGTTTGGCGGGGACGGGATTGCGTTCATCGGACTCGGCGCGGGTGCCCCGAACGGCGACTTCTTTGGTGAACCGGCGACCGTGCCCTCGATCTACACCCGCATCCTGCCGAGCGACTTCTACGGGCCGTCTGTGAATATCACCGACGCCACGCATGACAACATCAGCGAATTGCCATTTGTCGCCACTGGCGGTTCGGACGGTACGAGCCGCGTGCGAATCACGTGGGACAGTGCGCAGCATACATACTCGTTCGCCATGCAGAACAACTATGTCGAAGGAACGGATTTCGCGCCGACCACGTTGGTCGGCCCGTATGCGGTGGGCAACGTATTCACCGATGCGCGCATTTTTTTCGGAGGCTCGGGCAATGTGTCTTTCGCGAATCTCCATGTGGTGACACGCCCAACGAAGTAGCGCGCGACTCGTATTTCCGCGGCGGCTGCTCATCGCGAGCGGCCGCCGCTTTTCTTGCGTCGATGACTTGTATAGCGTTCACAGCGACGTAAGGATCAACGGGACGCGCGCACCGGGCGGTGATGCTTTGAAATATCCGGGGTTCCGCACATACATGGAGTACGAGCGCGGCTTTCACGGCTGGCTCGTGTTTTTCTTTTTGTCGGCGAGCATCGGCGCTGCGGTGCGCGCGTACTTTGGTTTCCTGTCGGCGATGGATCTTCGTATGGTCATCGCCAGCAGCGCATCATTCGCCATCATCACCTCCGTGGTGGCGCAGGCGCTCATCCATCTCGGCCTTTTCGGCGCGTCGCTCGTCGGCCTTTGGTATTTTGCGCAGTGTCGTCGCGGAACGGCAACCTATTGGGCGAGCGTTCTGATCGCCTCGATCGTTGCGGTTGCCGTACTCAATTTGATCGGAGCGTATCAGGTCCAGCTCATCGACGGGACCCCCGTATCCATCCAGCGCTCGATCAAGGCGAACGAGCTTAGATCCGTCGCGCTCCAGTTGGTTTGGGTGCTCTATTGGGTCCGATCGAAGCGCGTGCGGCTGACGTTTGGCGCGAATGCGTTCCAGCGCGGCGGGCAGCCTCTCACGACGGATTCAGCCGCATGACCGATCGGTGCGATTGGTCAGCCGATTCGATTTCGCGCGCGATTATGAATTGCATAGTCACGTTCGCGTGCTCATTGCTCGCCGCCGCCGCCCACGCGCAGTCGATGCAGTACCGGATTCCTCCTGGATCCGTTGATATCGCGATCGTGAATCCCTACCGGATGTACTGGCTTCGCGGCGGCGATACGCTCGGGTCTCCCATCACGGAGAAGAGCGTCGAGCGTCAGCAGTGGCGTCCGGCGGCGACGCATTTCTCCGTTGTTGTAGAGCAACGTCTTCTGAACGTTTCGCGCCGCTTCACGTCCGACACATTTTCGGTTGAACGAAACGGCCGCGTTACCGCAATTAACTCGAAGCCACCTGGACTGAATGGACGAGTAGATCTGTTGCTGCGATTGCCGAACAGCTCGCTGCGCGTTGGTACGCGGTGGACGGACACGCTGAACAGCGACTCAGACGGCATCGCCGGGAAGCACCGATACGACGTCCGTCGCGCGTACGAAGTGAAGCGCGAATTGGACACACTCGGCCATCATGTCCTCGAGGTCCGAGCCAGCGGACACGTGGACTACCGGGATGGGTGGTGGCTCGATTCGCTGCGAGGGACGACGGGATGGATCGATGTCGCCGGCCCGCTCACAGAGCAGTTTCTGTTCGACGCCCGAGGCGGTCAGCTCATTGCTCGCTCGTGGAGCATGGATCTTCGTGGGCATGGCGCGATCCCGGGTGAACGAGGCGGTATGGACACGCTGCCCGCTGGTCTGCTCTCTTCCGAAACGCAGTCGCGTATCGACGCATCGCTCGCGGCGAGCGTCGGCCGTGATCTTCCGCGCGGCGATACATCGATGACGACCGTCGGCGGTCCGATCCTTTTGCACTCTGTCCGACGATTTGCCGACACGATCGAATCCGGATTCGCTCGCAACGGTGGACTCGTTGGCACCGTGC
>DASYSH010000420.1:0-4039 GCA_036003525.1 Gemmatimonadaceae bacterium
GCCGCGAGCAGCGACGCCGACATCTACATCACGTCGAAGCGCGCCGCCAACGATGACTTTCGCTGCATTCGCGTGATTCAATCCACCGGGCGCACGCTCTGGTGGCGCTACCTCAACGGTGCGTGGGAGCAGGCGAGCTTATGACCATCGCGATGCGTGCCCGCAAGGGCCTAACTCTGATCGAGACGTTGATCGCGCTCGCGATTCTCACCGGCGCGATGCTCGGCATGGGGACATTCGTCTCGAGGCTGTCCCATGGATCGGGAACCGGCTACGAGATGTCGATGGCCGGCGATCTGGCTGTCGCTCGCGTCGAACAGATCAAGGCATACCCGGTGTACTCCTCGCTCGAGGCAAAATTCGTGGGCACCGACACGGGAATCGTCGGCTATCCGGGTCTTACACGCCGCACGTACATCACGCACACGTCCACCTCGCGCGCGGACTACAAGACGGTGACCGTGGTCGTGACGGCGGCGCCGCTGTCGAGCCCGATGAAGAAGACCTCCATCATCGCCGCCTTCTGAGGACGCCGAGTCATGACGATATCTCTGCAGCCTCGCCTGCGCCGCGGCATCACGCTGATCGAAATGCTGATTGCGTTGACGTTGTTCGTCGCAGTGTTCGGTCTAGCCGTGCCGTTTTTCAAGATGCAAGCGCGGTCGCTCGGTGCGAGCGCGGGCCGACTGGATGCCCAACAGAACGCGCGCTTCTCGCAAAACACGGTGGACCGTGACCTCCGCCTTGCGGGCGCGGGCGTTCTGTCGAGTCAGCCGATGATCGTTCAGGCGGACCAGTTCGCGCTGACGTTCAACGCGGACATCGTGACGCGCGATCAGAATGACCTCAACGCGGCCTACTACGATCCCGACGTCGACTCGATGTCGACGGCGAGCATGCTCACCTCGCAGCAGATCACGCTGCCGCACAGCGCGGTGATCTATCCGCAAGTGAACTATCTGCAGAGCGGCGTCCCTGGAGCGGCTGAGACGATTTCGTACTGGGCATCTGTGGATAGCACCGTGAGCGCCGGCAATCAGTACGTGCTGTTCCGCCGGGTGAACGACGGAACGCCGAAGGTCGTGGCGAGCGGCATCATCTGGAACAGCGGCGATTCACCGATTTTCACCTATTACAAGCCGGACTCCACCGGGAATCTCGTTGCGATTCCCGCGTCGAAGCTCCCGCTCTATCACAACGCGGCTGCGCACGGCTCCGTCGCGGACACCGGCACGTTCGCCTGGGTCGACAGCATCCGCATGGTGAGTATTCGCGTTGCGGGCACGTACGATGATCCGCAGAAGGGTCCCGTGATGCGCGTCGTGCAAACGTCTACGCAACTGTTGAACGCCGGCATGCAGCACAGCACGGTGTGTGGTACAACGCCGATTGCGCCGGCGTCGTTCACCGCCGTCTACGACACCACCACACCCGCCAAGGTGATTCTGACGTGGAACGAGTCGCTCGACCAGGACGCGGGTGAAAAGGACATCGAGCGCTATCTGATTTATCGCCGAGCCGTCGGCGATGTGAATTGGCAGAATGTCGTGACGAGCGTGGCGGCGTCGTCTGCGGCGTACACCTACGACGACATCGATCCGCCGTCCGGAATTTGGGAGTACGGAGTGGTGGCCCAGGACTGTTCGCCATCGAACTCGCCCATCCGGTCGACAGGCGCCGTCACCGTCCCATGAGCATCACGAGGAGAATGCACATGCCGCGCGCATCGCTGCTGTGGAATCGGCGGACGAATCGCCGTGGTTCCGCGCTGATTCTCGTTCTGTTGTTGACCGTCACGCTGGCGGCGATCGCGCTGTCCGCGATTCTGCTGACTGGCAGCTCGACAATTCTAAATCACTCGTTCGACCGCGAGCGCGACTATCGCTATGCGGCCGAGGCGGGGCTCGCGATGGGGAAGTCGAGCCTCAGCAAGGACACGAGCATTCACTTGCCCGACAGCGGCTATGTCACGCTCATTTCTAACGGAATGGTGACCGGAGCCGACGGCCAGGTGATCCCGGGTCTTCACGTCAACGTGTACGGCGGTCTCTCGGGCAACGTGACGGGCGAGTTCGGCAAGTACGCCAGCATCGTTTCCGAGGCCTACGATTCCAGCGGGACGCGCTATGTGCGCCGACTCGAGTTGGCGGCGGAGAATTTCGCCCGCTATGCGATGTTCACGAACACGTTCCCGGCCGGATTGTGCTACTCGACAGGTGAGTTCATTCGCGGTCGGGCGCACAGCAATCAAGGTTGGTATTCGTGCGGCACGCCGACGTATTACGACACGGTGTCCGCAGTAGGCAGCATCTCCGGCGGTTCTCCGACGTTCGAGAAGGGGAAGATCAGCGGCGCGTCGGTGATCCCGATTCCGCCGGTTTCGAAGTTGGCTGTGTTGCAGAGCAATGCCGCGGCCGCAAACCTGGACGTCATCTCGCAGGGCACGACCCTCAGCAACGTTCGCACGCGTATCGAGTTCGTTGCGGTTGACTTGAATGACGACGGAGACGTTAAGGACAACAACGAAGGTTTCTTCCGAGTCTATCAAGCCAACGCCGCGTGGGCGGCGCGCGTGCGGGTCAGGGACACGGTCATTGGTGGAATGAACGCGCCGCCGGATTCGATGTGTGGTGACTGGCATCTCGAGAGCGACGGCGCGGGCGGCTTTGCGCTCAAGTTCTTCCCGACATTCGTGCACGGCGAGACGTGGTTCAAGAACGAGATCACTGCCGGAACGCTCATCGCGAGCTCGCCGTCGGACGTCGTTGCCAGTGCAGGTACAGTGACCACGAGCGAGCGCGACAAGATCATGGGGCACACCGGATTCCGGTGTTATCCCGCCGGCGATCCGCATCTTGTGTCCGCGGAGCGGCGCCACGCGCTCCCGGCGCCAGGGAGTCCGTCCGTGTACCAAAAGGGCGGAGAGGACACAACCTTCACTGACAGCACGGTCTACGGGTATTGGCAGAAGTGGGGCGGAAACAACGCTCCGGTAGTGACGGCGTTCAACGCGATTCCCGCCGGCTCATCTTACCAAGGCTACCGGCACCAAGCCAACAACGCGCGTCTGTGGCCGCTCGACCGCACACTAAATCCGAACTCGAAGGGCGTGATTCACACGCACGGGCCAGTCGCACTGAACGGCGTGTTGAGAGGCTGGGTAACGCTGTACGCGCAGACGTATGGCTCTGCGCAGGGCACGGTGCTGCTGATCGATGACCTCGTGTACACGCAGGATCCAGCGTCGGCGTTGTGCGCGAACTTGTTCGGTGTCATCGCCGACACGAGCATCATGATCGCGGACAACGCGATCAATTCGCCGCTACGATCGGGAAAGGGCGACGCGGTCTATCGTTGGACTGATGGCAACGACAACGGCATGCTTACGGCCAACAACTTCGTGTTTCACGGCGTCACGATGAGCCGCACGGGAACAGTCGGAGTCGAGAACTACGATCAGCATCCTGAAGGGTCATCGACATTCGGAAACTGCAATACGGCGCACACCGGCCGCGGATGCATTCAGCAAGCGGGCGGAGTGATCGAGAATTTCATCAGCGCGACGTACAGCAACAACTACGACGGCTTTGGTGAGAATCGAAGCGTCGACCAGTGCTTGAGCTCGCAATCGCCACCGTACTTCCCAACGACAGGCCGCTACATCAACAATCGCTTCTCGGAAATCGATCCTGCTCGATTCGACATCGCCACGCTGTTCAGAAAACTGCAGTCGGGCGATTAAGCCTAGTGTTGTGAGACAACCAGCGAGCCCGCGTCCTCTCTTGGATGCGGGCTCGCTTGGCATCGTACGCCGGGCTGGCAGTTGAATGGCCATGCAGCCATTTTTGCAGGAGATTCCCTGTGGAGCTCCTCCGATGGCTCAGGCCGCAGTTCAGCAAACGCTCAAGCGCACACCGTTTTACGACATCCACGTCTCGCTGGGTGCCAAAATGGTTCCGTTCGCGGGTTACGAGATGCCCGTGCAGTACCCGACGGGAATCACGGCGGAGCACCGGGCCGTGCGCGAGCATTGTGGCCT
>DASYSH010000421.1:0-5416 GCA_036003525.1 Gemmatimonadaceae bacterium
CAATCCGAGATTGTACGCTCTCGAAAGCGAATCAGGTCCGGTCAGTACCGTCGGCGCGCCCGCCTGCGGATACTCGTAGGGGCGCTGATAACGAACGCATGCGGAGGTCGAAAGCGACCATGAAGCAATCGCCGCTAAAAACATTCGGCGCGGCATGGAACGTCTGCTCGCGAACCGTGAACGCCGACCTGGTTCACCGGGCGCTGCTCCCATCCGGCACCTCACATCGTTACGGAACCCATGTCGTAAACGCCGTCGCCGGCTCGCGCTTTTTGGGAGGCACTTCTTCCGATGGTGAGCCGACATTCACGACCGCGATAATCCGCTGATCGTCGGGCAGGCCAACCGCGGCGCGCGCAGCCGGATCGCCCATGATCGCGCCTGTTTTAATATGCGTGCCGAGCCCCAATGCGACAGCGGTGAGCGAAATGTTCTGCACGGCCATCATCGCCGCCGCGTAATCTTCCTCGCGCATTTCGGGATTGTCGGTGTTCACTACCGCGACCGCGATCATCAGCGGCAGCGCGCGGTGCTCCTGGCCTACGGTCTCGCGAAGCGCGGCGCCCGCCGCCGGGTCTTCGATTTTTTTCGCTTTGCGCGCGCCGAGCGCGAGTCCGTATGCGTAGCGCGCGTCGGGGCCGAGCACGTAAAAGCGCCACGGCTGGTTGAGCTTGTGGTTCGGCGCGAGCGTCGCGTGCTCGAGCAGCGTTTCGATTTCTTCGCGCGTCACCGCGCGGGGTGAAAAGCGCTTCACCGAGCGGCGGGCTTTGATGGCGTCAGAGGTGTGCATACGGATGAAGTTATCGATATGGCTTGCCCGATGCACAAAGCCCGCCGTTCGGCCAACTGCTGTTCGGTTGCAATAGCCCGCAGCTCTGAAAGGCGAGTTCCGAAACTCCCGACCCGCGAGTCATAAGCTCGACCTGCAAGTTCCGAGCATCAACGTCACGATTGTCATTCGCGCTTGACGGGCCGTCAATGTTCGTTTAGCATCCTTCGCTCGCGCTCGTGTTGCGCGTCTACTTCGACCTGGAGGATGACCTGATGGACAAGCCGGCCCCGCGATTCCTTCGCACCGAAGCAGGCCCGACGACCGCGACTTCGCGCAAATAGCGCGAACGTTCTCGAGGACGTCGCGCCCCGCCTGCTTCGGTTCAGCTGGCGGGGCGTTTTGCCTACCGTCCGGAGAATTCCCTGTGTCATCAAGTTCTGAAATGCAAACGAGCAATGCCATGACGTCCGCGCGCTCGGTCTGGACCGACGTGCGCGACGCGATGCGTGGTACACGCCACGACTACACCTCCGGCTCGATCGGCCGCGCGATTTTCCTGCTCGCCGTGCCGATGGTGCTCGAGATGGTCATGGAATCGCTGTTCGCGGTGTCCGACGTGTTCTGGGTCGGGAAGATCGGCCCGGACGCGGTTGCGACCGTCGGGCTCACCGAGTCGATGATGATCATCATCTACACGCTCGCGGCGGGCCTCGGCATCGCGGTGAGCGCGACGGTCGCGCGCCGCATCGGCGAAAGGAATCCCGGCGGCGCTGCGCGCGCGGCGGTGCAGGGCATCGCGATCGCCGCGGTCGTGTCGGGCACGCTCGCCGCGCTCGGCGCGATCTTCGCTCCGAATCTCCTCGCGACGATGGGTGCAAGCCCCGCTGTGCTCGGGAGTGGCACCGCGTTCACGCGGATGATGCTCGGCGGCAGCACCACCGCGTTTCTGCTGTTCATCATCAACGGCTCGTTCCGCGGCGCGGGCGACGCAGCCATCTCGATGCGCGTGCTGTGGATCTCGAACGCGATCAACATCGTCCTCGGACCGATTCTGATCTTCGGCGTCGGGCCGTTTCCGGCAATGGGCGTGACCGGCGCCGCCGTCGCCACGACGATCGGGCGCGGCACGGGCGCGCTCCTTGCGCTGTCGTATCTCGCTCGCGGACGGGGACATCTCGCCGTCGGCCGCGAGCATGTGCGGCTCGATCCGCCGCTGATGGCGCGCATGATACGCATGTCCGGAAACGGCACGGTCCAGGTGCTGGTCGGCTCGATGAGCTGGATCGGACTGGTGCGCATCATCGCCGGTTTCGGGAGCGTGCCGATGGCGGGGTACACGATTGCAATCCGGATTGTGCTCTTCGCGCTGCTCCCCGCGTGGGGGTTGGGCAACGCGGCGGCCACGATGGTCGGGCAATCGCTCGGCGCAAAAAACACCGCGCGCGCCGAGCAATCCGTGTGGACTGCGGCCCGCATCAACGCGGGATTTCTCGGGGCGATCGGCGTGCTCTTCGTGGTCTTTGCGCCGGTGATCGTCTCGGCGTTCACGAACGACGCCGGTGTCGCCGCCGCCGCTGCGTATGGATTGCGGGCCGTCGCCGCCGGTTTTCCGTTCTTTGCGTTCGGGATGGTGCTCACGCAGGCGTTCAACGGTGCTGGTGATACCTGGACACCGACGAAGGTCAACTTCTGCGTGTTCTGGCTGTTCGAGATTCCGGTTGCGTGGGTGCTGGCCACGCGAACGGAACTTGGATACCGGGGTGTGTTCGTCGCGGTGCCGGCCGCGTACAGCGTGCTGGCGGCGGTGAGCACGGTAATGTTCAGAAGGGGAACGTGGAAGGTGAAGCACATTTAGTGCAAGTTCAGGCAGACCCAGCATATCAAGACGGCTCACCGCTGAATCGCCCGATGCCAATCGCTCACCGCTTGAGCGGGAAAGCTGGAAGCTCAAAGCTTTATCAGCTTTATCAAAACAAAAGCTCTGAGCTTCGAGCTTTTCCTGCCTAGCGGTGAGCAATTAGCACTGAGCGATTTAGCGGTTGGCTCTCCTTCCCAAATACATGGCTGCACCGGCGCGACTTTCTAATACGCTCGAAGTCGAGACACCTGAACTCGTGGTCCTCACGTACACGATCGCGGGCGTCGGTTCGCGCGCGTACGCGGCGATCATCGACTACGTGATCTGCATCGCGATCATTATCATCGCCGACATCGGCATCTCGGTGTTCATCGCGAAGACCGGCAGTCTGTTTCGCGGCTCGTCTACCGCGTTCGCGATCTCGATGATTCTGCTGATCCAGTTCGCGGTGCTCTGGGGCTACTACGTGCTCTTCGAGGCGCTCGACGACGGGCGCACGCCGGGCAAGCGGCTCCAGCGCCTGCGCGTCGTGCGAGACGGCGGATACTCGGTCACGTTCGGCGCGTCCGCCGTGCGCAATCTCATGCGCATCGTGGACATGCAGCCGGGAGTCTTCTACGGCGTCGGCATGGTGAGTGTCATCGCGTCGAAGCAGGGCAAGCGGCTCGGCGACATGGCGGCCGGGACGATCGTCGTGCAGGAGGGGTTCGTTCGCAAACCGGCGCGCGCCGAAGCCGCCGCGGGGATCCGCGCCGGGGCTCCGCCGGCCAGGCTGCATGCCGCGCTTTCCGCGCCGGAGTACGATCTCCTCGAACGGTTCATGGACCGGCAGCGCGATCTCGAGCCGGCCCGGCGCGCACTCCTCGCGGCGCAGCTCGCCACGCGCCTCGCGTCCGCGCTGAAGGATTATTCAGCGTTGACGCCCGCGGGTCAGCTCGGTCAGCTCTACGCGGCGGAGCGCGCGGCCCGCGCGGCGGGTTCGGCATCGCGTGCGGACACCGGCGCTGCGCGCGAGCGCCATCTCATCGTCGCGCGCGAGTCGGCGCGGTGGGCCGGGTTCGCCGCGAAGCTTGCGGAAGCGCAGCGGTCGGGACTGAAGTCGTTCAGCGAGGAGGCGGTCCGTGAATTCGTCGCGGAGTATCGCGATCTCGCCGCCGATCTCGCGCGCCTGCGCACCGCGTCGAGGGGCGCGGACGTCGACGAAGTTTTCTATCTGAACCGGCTCGTCGCGAGCGCGCACAACTTGCTCTACCGGCGCCGCACGATCCGCCCGGCCGATATCGCGCGGTATTTATTCGTTGAAGTTCCACGGGAGATTCGCGCGTCCGCGCGGCCGATCCTGCTCGCAGCCGCGCTGATGTTCGGGCCCGCGGCGATCGCGGGGACCGCGGTGATGCGCGACCCGAATGTCGCGGCGGAGTTCGTTCCGGCCGGGATGCTCGATCGCGCCGAGGAAGGCGTGCGCCGCGCGAAAACGGGCGATGGATATATCGACGATCCACAGCTGTTCCGGCCGGTGATGGCGACGCAGATCATCACGAACAACGTGCAGGTTGCGATCTTTGCGTTCGCGTTCGGCATGACCGCGGGATTGCTCACGGTGTTTCTGCTCGTGTCGAACGGCGTCAGCCTAGGCGCGGTGTTCGGGCTGTATGGATCGAAGGGGATTGCCACGCTCCTGCTCGCGTTCGTTGCTCCGCATGGAGTGCTGGAGCTGACTGCGATCAGCATTGCCGGCGGCGCGGGGTTTTTGCTTGCGGCCGCGCTGCTGATTCCCGGCAACCGCACGAGGAAACGCGCGCTCGCGGAGAACGGACGCCGCGCGATTCGTCTCGTCTCCGCCGCGGCCCTGTTTCTGCTCGTTGCGGGAACGCTCGAGGGCTTCGTCTCGCCGATTCCCTACTGGCCGATCGAGTGGAAGCTCGCGGTCTCGGGCGTCACGGCTGTCATGCTCTATGTGTACATCCGCGGCGCCGGAGGCCGCGGAGTTACAGAGCGCCCCGCGACTTGATCTCGAGATAGCGGTTGATGACGCCCGCCGTCATCAGCTGCGGCGAGACATCGATCACCGACGCGCCGGCGCGGCGCATGCGCGTGAGCGCCTCTTCGCGCGCGAGAATCAACTCCTCGGCGGCGGCGCTCTCGTACAGGGTATCGGCGCCGCCGACGGCGCGCGGAAGCGCCGCTGCGAAGATCGCGTCATTGCGCAGCGCGACGACGACCGCGAGATGGCGCGCGGCGCTCCGCGAGACGTGCGCGATCAGCGCCTGCGACGCGCGCGGATCGATCACGTCGGTGATGAAGACGATGAGCGCGCGCCTGCGCTGGTGCGCCGCCAGATAGCGGAACGCGCCAGCGTAATCGGGTTCGCGCGACGACGCCTGCAACGGGACGAACGCGTCGCGAATCGCCTGCAGCGCGCCGCGGCCCGGACGCGCCGGGACGTAGGCACGAATTTCGTCGTCGAACACGAGCGCGCCGACGCGGTCGCCCGCGTTCGCCGCGATGTCGGTGAGAATCAGCGCCGCGGAGAGCGCGTGCTCGAATCGCGAACGGTTCATCGCCACCTGCGTCATGCTGCGGCCCGCGTCGATCAGCGTGATGACGGTCTGTGCGCGCTCGATCGAATACTCGCGCGTGATGAGCTGCGCGCGGCGCGCGGTGGCCTTCCAGTCGATGCGGCGCGGATCGTCGCCAACGGCGTATTCGCGAAGGTTTGCGAACGAGAGCCCCTCGCCGCGGCGGCGCAGTGACCGGACGCCGGCGGTTTCGAGACGGTGCTGCAT
>DASYSH010000422.1:0-2260 GCA_036003525.1 Gemmatimonadaceae bacterium
AGCTCGGCCGCCGATTTCGCGCGCTGAAGTTGTGGATGATCATTCGCGCGTTTGGCACCGAAGGACTCGCCGACCGGTTGCGCGAGCACTGTGCGCTTGCTCGGCAGTTCGCCGATTGGGTGTCGGACGATCCCGACTGGGAGCTGATGGCGCCGGTGCCGTTCTCGCTCGTGTGTTTCCGCTACGCACCGTCCGGGATGGCGGAGCAGGAACGCGATCGCATGAACGACGAGATCATGCATGCGGTCAACGAGTCCGGCGAAGTGTTTCTGTCACATACGAAGCTGAATGGCCGATTTACGCTTCGCCTTTCCGTGGGCAATATCCGCACGGAAGAACGGCACGTGAAAAAGGCGTGGGACAAGCTTCGGCAAGTCGCCGGACGCTAGTAGGCGGACAATTTCTCCGACCACAGCTCCGGGAATTCGCGTTTCAGATTATCGACCTTTGGCGCATCGTTGATCGCGATGTACGGCTGATCCGGATGCAGCGTGGCGTAGTTCTGATGATACGCCTCGGCCGGAAAGAAGGTCTTGAACGCCTTCACCTCGGTCACGATCGGCCGCGGAAAAGTGTGCGCCTTGTTGAGCTGATCGATGTAGGCGTCTGCCACGTGCTTCTGCTCGTCCGACGTGTAGAACAGCGCCGAGCGGTACTGCGTTCCCACGTCGGGTCCCTGGCGGTTGAGCTCCGTTGGATCGTGCGCGACCGAGAAGAACACGCGCAGCAGCGTGCCGTACGACACCTGTGCCGGATCGAAGACGACGCGCACGGACTCCGCGTGCCCCGTCCGCCCCGAGCTCACGTCCTCATAGCTCGGCTTGTTCGTCCAGCCGCCGGAGTAGCCGGACGTCGCCGTGGTGACGCCTTTCACGTGCTGGAACACGGCTTGAATGCCCCAGAAGCAGCCGCCCGCAAAGACGGCAGTATCGGTTTTCGCGGCGGTGTGCGTCTGGTCGACGACCGCCTCGGGCACGTGGACCGCGACGGCTCGTGCCGCGGAGATCTGGCGGGCGAACGGAACACCCGCGACGGCGATGAGCATTCCCACGAGAGCGCGTCTGCGACTGATCTGTCCGGTCATTGCGTAGCCTCCATTCAGAGCCGCGCGTTTCTAGTTCGGCGGCGGCATGTCCTTCGGTCGCTCCGTCACGATGGGAAACTGTCCGGAGTCGCCCGACTCGAGCGCGTGCACGACTTCTTCTTCCACGTGCCGCTTTCGCATCACGTAGAACACGATCGCGAGGCCCACGATGATCGTCGCAATGAGAATGTTCTCATAGCGTCGAACGTGCCCGACCAGAATCAGCGTCGTCCGGCCGAACGCCCACCCCAGCATCGCGAAGAAAAATGACCACGTCAGAGCGCTGATCGCACTTCCCATCAGGTACACCGGCAGAGGCAGCCGAGCCGCTCCGCAGGCGATGGGAAGCGTCAGCCGTAAACCATACGCCCACCGAACCGCAATGGATGCACGCCACGGATGACGCCGCACGATCTTGAACGCCCGCAGCATGAACGACCTGAGCCGCGGCCAGCGCCGGCGCGCCCAATTACCGCGCCACCGACCGATGTAGTACAACCCGAGGTCTGCAACCCATGTTCCGCCCGCCACCCACAGGCCGACGGCGGTCAAGCGCAGATTGCGATCGTGCGCCGCGAGCCCGCCGATCAGCGGAGTTGCTTCTTCCGTGACGATACCCGTCGCCGCAAGCGTGATGTACGCCCACATGCGATGCGCGAACTCGTGCGCATGCGGGTGCGTCGTCGCGGCCTGCAGCAGCCAGTGCACGGTGAGTCGGCTATGCTCGATGCGTCATCGAGCCGCCGACGCGACACTGCACGCCGCGTCGAGGTACTCGCGGAACGCGCGAACCAGTCGCTGCGTGATCGGGCCCGGCGTTCCCGCTCCGATCTGCCGCCCGTTCACCCGTACGAGCGGCATGACATCCGTAGTCGTCCCGACCAGAAAAAGTTCATCGACCGTCGCGAGCTCTGCTTCTGCGAACGGGGTCTCACGCGCGGCGACGCCCGCTTCGCGAGCAAGCTCGAGCACGATCGCGCGCGTGATGCCTGGAAGAATCTTGTTGTCGGTCGGATGCGTTCGAATCGCACCGTCAATCACGGCCATGACATTCGCGTGTGATCCCTCGGTCACCACGCCGTCGCGGACCATCAACGCATCCAGCGCGCCCGACTCGACCGCTTCCTGTTTCGCGAGCACGTTCGGGAGCAGCTGGATGGTCTTGATGTCGCAGCG
>DASYSH010000423.1:0-4717 GCA_036003525.1 Gemmatimonadaceae bacterium
CCGGAAAGAGGCGCTCGGGCGCGTTGATTTTCGTGGCGCGATCCTGAACGTTGAAGCGGTCGAGCGATCGGACCCACGAAACAGTTTTCGTTTCCATCGCCATGCCATCGGCGAGCGCCTTCGCGAACAAGCCCTCCAGCAGTTTGGTCGCGGCGCCTTCGACCTTGCCGAGATGCTGGATGATTCCGGTTCCGGTCCATCCGCCATTCCTGGGCTGGTGCTCGAACTTCTCCGCGGGGGTCGTTGCCATGATCTTCGTGAGCTCCGCGCGGACGCGGGCGAGATCGACGGCGATTTCTTCGAGGTTGGGATGCATGGGAAAAAAGCTACTGCTTGAGGCGTGACTCCGCGAAACCGCCGGCATGACCTCAGCTGAAACCGGCACGCGCGGCCTGCCGTACTGTTACCAACGGGAGGCCAACATGGTTTGGGATATCATCGTACTCGGCGTGACTTTCGCGGCATCGTGGCTGAGCTATGGCACGGCACGGCGATTCGTTCGTGAGCGATTGAGATATGTGGAAGGCGCGCTCACGCCGGGCGCGGCGATCGTCGCCGGCGTGGTTGCGGCGGTGGTGATGGTTCCGATTGTCGGAGTGCTGCACATCATTCCGATTATCGGATCGCTGGTCAGTGGCGGGACGGCGCTCGCGGTTGGTTTGGGGGTCGGGATTGGAGCGCGGTCGGGAGCGCAGGACGTGAAGAGGGGGTATGTGATCAGCTCGGGTAGTTGAAGTTCACAGACAACCGGCAGCTGAAAGCTCTCACCCACGTCAGGAAGACAGAAAACCGGCAGCTCACGGCGATTGCTATGAGCTGCCGGTTTTCTGTCTTCCTGACGTCTGTGAGAGCTGCGGGCTCCCTGTTTTCTGTTTAGCTACAACGGCTACTTCTTGGCCAAATTCGCGATGTGAACGCTGATCCCGTGGTTGACGCGCACACCGTAGATCCCCGCGTTCGGCATCATCGGATTCTTCGCATCCACCGCGCCGACCTGGACATCGTTCACGATGAACCGGATCGAATCCGCCGCAACACGCACCGCGACGTTGTTCGACGCCGACGCTCCGTCCTTCTCGGCCGCTTTGATCGCGGCGTTTTTCTGCTTGGGAATCACGTCGTGCACCGCGGTCCCCGTGCGGTGCTTCACCGCGAATTGCCCGTCGCCGTAGATCAGGAAATAATCGTACGACTGTTTGTCGCCGCTCAAATCGGCGCCGCCCCACACTAGGCCGACCGCATCGTGCAGCGGAATCGAGCGCACGCCGAACGAAACGGAAACCGTGTAGTTGCCAGACGCCGTGTTGGCCGGATTCCAGTAGATCGCGGCTGTGTTGCCGGACGTCACATGCATTCCGGTTCCCATCGTGACGAAGTTCACCGACTCCGGTTTATCCGCCGCCTTATCCGGGCGCAGCGACCAGCCTGCCGGCGTCGGTCCTTCCTGCGTCACCGGCGCGATCCTCTCATCCATTTTCATTCCCTGCGCATGCGCCGTCGACGCGACCGCCGCGACAGCGATGACTGCAAATATTTTCTTCATCCCGACCTCCAGTTCAGTTATCCTGCCGTCCCTTCGCGAATCTCAACAGCAAAGCCACCGCCAGCAGACCGATTCCGGTCCAGCGCAGCATGGCGTTATCGGTTCGTGCGCCCAGTCCCCAAACTACAATGCCCGCTCCAGCCAGCGCGAATCGTGCGATCAAAACCGGACTCATCGATGTTGCTCCGGTGCGACGGTGACATCTTCACGCTCCGTTCCCTCGATCTCCAAAATAAAATCTGCTCCGAACGCGCGCGACGGAGTCTGGAATCCCGGTTTTGCGCCGCCGGCGAACACTTTCTCCGCCGCGGCGACCGTCGTGAGAGCGGTGAGCGTGTAACCGTCCGGAGTTCGCAACCGCGCGACCACGCGGCGGCCATCGTCGTCCCATGCCTCACCCCAGAGACGCGCCACAGCACTCGACCGCTGGGCCGCGGTCGGCCCGGCGGCTCCCGCTTTGATTCGATCCTTGAGAAAATGCTGCGCGGGTTCCGTTGCCAGCAGCCAGCCGATATAACGCGACGCGATCATGGCGCGCACGGCCGATTCGTTCGCCGCTGTGTACACCTCGATGTTCGGAATTCCGGTGCTATGGAACGCCGTCGAGACATCGCCCCACGGCAGCGTGACGACGCGGCGCGTGCGGTCGCCGAAATCGATATCGCGCCGGCGCCAAGCCGCTGGAACCCGCGAGATCTTCCCCTTCCGGCGGATCGCGCCGCCACGTTCGATATTCTCGAGCATTGTGGTCGCGGTGCCGCGCGAAAGTCCGGTTCCGGCGGAAAACGCTAGCGTGAGCCACGTGGCGGTCGGCAGCCGCCGGTGCAAATGCGCCGCGAGACAATCGCTCGGCACGACATCAAATCCGGAACCGGGCAGCAGCATCACGCCCGCCGCCTTCGCCTCCGCCGAGCGCGCGCCCGAAGCGAGCGTTTCGAAAACGGAAATTTCGCCGGTGATGTCGAGGTAGTGCGCGCGGTTGCGAATGCACGCATCGACCATCGGCTTCGACGTTCGCGAAAACGGGCCCGCAGAATGAATCACGACCGAGCAGCCGCTGAGCGCCGTGTCGAGGGATGCGGCGTCGTCGAGGGACGCAACGCGCGATTGCAATCCATGCTGCGCCGCAAGCGATTCTATCTCTGCCGCATTGCGTCCGGAAACGATCGGCCGCAGTCCACGACTTACCGCGCGCTCGACAATCAGGCGTCCGTTATACCCGTTCGCGCCGTAGATGAGCAGCGCGCCGCCGGTGGCGTTCACGGGGCCGGCTCGGAACTCCGGGTGTGGCTGAGTATGCCCGTGCGAAACGCTTCGGTCTGCCGGGCTTCGACATTTGCCGTCACGCCCTCGGCGATTCCGTCCCGAAATGAAAGCAGGTCGAGGCGATAGAACAGTCGTTTCGTGAGTCCCATCGACGACGTCGGCGAGCTTGCGAGGCCGAGCACGTAGCGCTCCACCTCGGATTCGAATGCCGCCGCCGGGAGCACACGGCTTACCAAGCCGATGCGCTCTGCCTCGATCGCATTGATCGTGCGCCCCGACGCAACGAGATCGAACGCATGTTTCTCGCCGACCGACCGCCGCAGCATGTTCATCACCATCGCCGGAATGAAACCGATGCGCACTTCGGGGTAGCCGAACTGTGCGTCGTCCCGCGCAAGCAACACATCGCACGCGGTGGCGAGTCCGCATCCGCCGGCGATCGCCTTTCCCTGCACCGCGGCGACGATCGGCTTCTGCATTCCGCGCATCGTGGTGAAGACGCGGCCGAGATCGGACGCATCCTGCTGGTGCGCTTCCACCGGCGCGTCGAGCATGCCGGCAAGCGCGTCGAGATCCATTCCGCCGCAGAAATCGTCGCCGTCCGCGCGGAGCAGCACGGCGCGCACCGCGTCGTCGCCTTCGAATTCCATCAGCGCGTCGACAAGCTCGCGCGATGTCTGTGCATCGATTGCGTTTTTCTTTTCGGGACGGGCAAGCGTCACGCGTCCGACCGCACCCGCGATGTCCGTGCGGACGCGCGCGGTCATAGGATTTCGCCGGCGGGCGGAAGGCCGAACGCGGCGGCTTCAGCGTCGGGAATGTCCACGACCATCCGCAGAAGCGCCGTTGAAAACACTTTCCCCTGCGCGTCGGTCTTGAGCGAAAGCGTGCCGCCGCCATCGAGCGCGCCGTGCAGCAGAAAGTTCAGCGCGCGAAGATTCGGCAGTTCATAGCGCTCGACACCGCCCGTGATCACGGGCTTGAAATGCGCGGCAACGCGATCGCGCGTGACGTACTTCTCCATCGGCGCGTACCACTCGGGCTTCAGAGCGATCAGCCCGACGTTTGCCGTATCGCCTTTGTCGCCGGAACGCGCGTGTGCGATGTCGAGCAGGCGGACTTTCATTCGATCACCGTCACTTTGGTTTGGACGACGGTCTTGTCGATGAGCGCGGGCCAGTAGGCGACGATCTCTTCCGTCTTCGGGCGGCCGCCCGCGAACCCGGTCACGCTCGGCGGCCCGTTCAGCACGAGGGGCACGATCTCGCGCGTGAAACGCTCGACTTTCTTTTTATCGGCGTCGCGAACGCCGATGCGATACTGCACTTCGGGCGCGTGTTTGCCCGCGTCCGGCCCCGCGAGCGGACCGTGCGTTGCGCTCGCGCCAACGAACTCCGAAAGAACCTGTTCGAATTTCAGGCCGAGCCTGTCGAGTCGCTCGCGAAGAACGCGATCGGCGAGCTGCGCTTTTTCCAGCGCGTCGGGCCAGGCATACACGAGCGACCCAACCGCTTTGTATCCCGAGCGGTATGCGATCGACACTTTGAGTTTGTCCGTCGCAGGCTTGCCGCTGATGCCGAACACCCGCACGCGGTTTGCGCCGTCGGCGGCGAGTTTGATCGATGTAAAATCAGCGACGACATCCGGCGTGATGTACGCGTGCGGATCGCCCATCTCGTAAACGAGCTGCTCGGTGACGGCCTGCACCGAAACACGGCCGCCGGTGTTCGGATGTTTCGTGACGACGAAAGCACCGTCGGCCTGCGCCTCGACGATTGGATACCCGACGTCCGCGAGATTTTCGATCGTGCGCCATTCGTACAGGCAGTTGCCGCCGGACGCCTGTGCGCCGCACTCGATGATGTGGCCCGCGATGATTCCCGCCGCCAGTTTGTCCCAGTCGTTTTC